>JAUIFT010000625.1 GCA_030430345.1 Calditrichia bacterium
GCCAGCAGCTCGTTTTTCAGCGTCTGGTAATTTCCCCGCACTTCCTGGTTCATACTCGCCACCAGCACCTGATCTTTATTCATTCCTAAATCCATATCCCGAATATGATCCAATTGACTGACAATAACGCCGGATCCAACAATCAATATGATCGACACCACGAACTGGAAAACCACCAATCCTTTGCGCAGCCATTGAATGCCCGAGTTTACCGATTCCTTAAAACGGGCTGTTTTTAAGACCTTCACCGGTTGATAGCGCGATAAGTAAAAAGCGGGATAGCTGCCCGCAAATAAACTAACGATGGTAAGTATGCCCAGAAGCAGGGGAAGCAATACAGCGTCCTGCCAATAATTAACGGTGAGCGGTAGTCCGGAAAGATCGCGAAAGTGGGGGAGTAGTAATGCTACCAGCAGCATCGCCAGCAGCAGGGCAAAAAAGGTGAGCAGGAAAGCCTCTCCCAGGAATTGCAGGATCAACTGCGGGCGTTTCGCACCGAGCACTTTCCGCATCCCCACTTCTTTCGCCCGGTTGATCGAGCTGGCGGTGGCAAGATTCATGAAGTTGATGCAGGCAACCAGCAGGACAAAAATAGCCACGCTGCTGAAAATATAGATGTAGGCGATACTGCTGTTTGCCGACAATTCCTTTTCCGCATTTGAATGCAGATGGATATCGAGCAAAGGATTTAAGTTCGCCTGATACTGGCCGGAGTCCGCTTCCACCCGCGCTTCATACATCCGGCACACTTTCTCCTGCAGCTCAACTAGATTTGCATCGGGATGCAGCCGTAAATAGCTGTAAACGATAGAGATGCGCCATTGAATGCGGAAATTTTCCGCCGGGAATTTTAGTGAGGCGAAGGAAGTGAGAAAGTCGAAACGAAAATGTGATTGGTAGGGAACATTCGCCATTAATCCGCTGATCTGAAATTCATCATCGTTGATCCGCAGTTTTTCCCCCAGTGGATTCCGGTAGCCGTTTGGGGAGTGGCTGTCTGGAAAGTATTTCCGGGCCATATCTTCAGTAATAACCAAAGTATTCGGGCGGGTTAATACCGTTTTCGGATCGCCTTCCAGCAGAGTGTAATTGAACATCTCAAATACCGTGGAATCAGCAAAAAGCAGCCCCGGTTCGCTAAAGGCGCGATCGTCCTGCCGGAAAGTCTGCGGATTGGAGGGACGGTAAAAGCGTACCGCTGCCTCCACTTCAGGATAATGTGCCAGCATATACGGCGCTACCGAAAGCGGCGTGGCTGCCCAATTTTGCATTTCCAGACGATAAATATCCGCAGCGTTTTGATGATATTTATCGTAGGCGAGTTCAAAACGGACATATAAAAATATCAGAATGAAGCAGGTAATACCCAGGCATAAACTAACGGTATTAATCAGGGCATAGTTCTTATGCTTCCATAAATTACGCAGGGCAATTTTGATATAATTTGTGAGCATGGTAGTCCCGGGGTTTGGTAGTTAATACCATTGTATAAAAAGTAGTTGCTAATGCTACCAAATCATGCTGGAAAATGTTTCGAAAATCATTCGCAGGGCAGAAAATAGGAAGTGAAAAATTTAATTAAGTCGAAAGATGGTGACTTTTATCAAACGCTTGTTCAGGTTTTCATGCTATGGTTTAATATTCCTTTACCCGGTTCTTCGAAAAACAAAAAGCCAACCCGAGTTAATACTGCCTCTGGTTTTGTTGCTAAGAAAATTATTGAATTTTAGTTGATTCTATGTCCTGCCGGCAATGGCGTTTATTGTTTAAGGAAAGATGCTGCCCAGCCCGTTAATTCACAGCATCCCTTAATCAGGCGCGTAACCGCCATTCCTCAGGCACCACCACCAAAATCACCTCACTAAAATTCCAATTGAAGCATCCGATCGTTTAAATTGTTCATTACAGTTATTTTCAAACTGCTAAATAGTGGAAATTCTGATCTGAATTGCTGCTATTTCCCTAACCGAATAAGCGATTAACAATAATTGCTGAAAGCAGCATCTTGCTGATATTCTGCATATAAAATGCCTGACCGGGGATAGGAAAGGAGCGAAAATGGTCAGTCCTTTTTAATAGATTAAGAATAAGTATGGTATTACGATTTTACAGTTGTACGGGAGTTTAATCTAATTAATATGAACACCATAAACTCTTAAGGAGGAGAGTTTTATGCAAGCAAAAATGGCGACTCACAAATTCGGTAAACTGGCCGCTGTGCTGGTTTTACTAATGGTAACACTATGTTTTACAAGCGCCGACGCGCAAACTGTTGGCCTGTTAGCCAATAAAAGCGGCACAGGCCTGGTAACGATTTTTGACGCTGATACTGACGTGGTTTTAGGTTCGGTAGCGATCCCGGGAAATAGGCAACAATTTGACTGTGCGATAACTCCGGATGGTTCGCTGGGATTTGTAACGGATTTTTCCTTCAACGTTTATGTCATCGATATGGCAACACTTAGCTTGGCTACGGGAACAAACCCGATCCCTGTTTCAATGCTCGCGGAAGATCTCGCGATGTCTCCCGATGGGAAATATTTGTTGGTAACTGACGGCGCTGGTGGTAATAACCCAGTCTCAGTAATAGATATTGCTACCCGTACGGAGATTAGTACTATTGCTTTGGGAAATTCTTTTATCTCAGTGGATGTTGACAACAATGGCTCTGTGCTGGCTTCTTCTAACGTTGGTAATGTGCGACGGTTTACCATTGATGGTGCCGGGAACCTGACCAATACAGGTGAAGTGCTGTCTTTAGGTTCAGCTCTTCCGATGAACGTTTATTTTATTCCAGGTGGGAATCATGGCATTGTTGTGAATTACAGTCCCGGAAATTTGATCTCTTATACCCTTCCTGG
>JAUIFT010000626.1 GCA_030430345.1 Calditrichia bacterium
ACTTCTTGTGGCGTTGGAGCCGCTTGTGCCGGTTTTGGCGCTGAGACTAAATTCAAGCTTACCGAGCTGGTGGGATTGCCTGCTGGCATTGCAAACACCTTCGTCTCTTGAGAGACAAAAAGCAGTGCAGCGTGCACCACTAAAGAGGCGCCTCCGGCAATGACATATCTTTTTACGTTCACGGGTAAATCTCGGTATTGCTAATCATTATCAACTTGGACTGATTATCACTTACAAAAGAAATAAGATCAATTATCAATTGCATTATCATTACGGCCAAATTATGATCTTTTCAGTTTTTTTGAAATGAGCCTCAATTGGGATTTTACGCTGGACCAGTTTATCACTTACCTGGCATTGGAGAAAAGCCTGGCGGATAATTCAATTTCCGCCTACCGGGTAGATCTGCAACGTTATGTAGATTACCTGAAAATGCGTAAAATTTCCGATGTGGAAGAAATTGCGCCACTGATGATCCAGGACTTTACCGGATTACTAAACGAATTAGGGCTTTCCGCCAATAGCATTGCCCGTAATTTCTCGTCATTGCGGCACTTTCACAAATTTCTGGTGTTAGAAGGAATGGCGGAAAAAGAACCGACGGAAGCGCTGGAAACACCGCGCCTGGATCGCAAACTACCGGAAATATTGTCATTAGAAGAGTTAGAGAAAATCATCGAATGCCCTGATCCGGAAACACCGATGGGAATTCGTGATCGGGCCATGCTGGAAACGCTATATGGCCTCGGCTTACGCGTATCGGAGTTGATCAATCTGCGGACGGAAAGCATCTTGTGGGACGAGCAGGTTGCGCGCATTATCGGCAAGGGCAATAAAGAACGGTACATCCCTGTCGGTGGACAGGCCCTGCACTGGTTAAAACAATGTATTGTTCGTGCACGGCCGGTCATTATCCGCGAAAGAGCAGGCGGCAGCGAAGTTTTTCTTAATCGGCGGGCAGAACCGCTGTCGCGCATGGGCGTCTGGAAAATTGTTCGCAAATATGTTGTCGAGGCCGGAATACAGCGGCGCGTTTATCCCCATATTTTTCGCCACTCATTTGCCACCCATTTGCTGGAAAACGGTGCCGATTTGCGCGCCGTTCAGGAAATGCTGGGACATTCCGACATCACAACGACCCAAATATATACGCATGTATCACGCCAATATTTAAAAGAAGTCTACAAAAGTCATCATCCGCGAAGTTGACTGGCGTTTTTTCTTGTGTTAAGTTTAGCTTTAGTTCTTACTGCGGAGGAAATATGTTTATCCGATTACGTAAACACCGGCGGTACGATTATACACCGCGGTTTTATAAACCGGAAACGGCAAAAACCGAGCGCAGACAGAAAATTCGCTTTGAGAAGCCGAAACGGAAATCCGGCAGCAGGCGATTAATGATCTATGGGGCGGCTTTTGTTGCGCTGATGTACATCCTGTTGACGTTGAGCCAGTCCGGACAATAATTTTGAGGTACGCCGATGTTTCAGATTAGTGAGGTGCTGAGAGAGGTTTCGTTTTTTCAGACGCTGGGCAAAGACGGGATCGACTTCATTATCGAGCGGCTGAAGTTCAAACCTTTTGAGGCAAATGAGGCCATCTGCCAGATTGGTGATCCGGGCGACCGGATGTATATCATCATCAGTGGCGAAGTAAAAGTCGCCATCCGCGAGAGTCCCGAAGCCGAGGAAAAAATTGTCGCCAAGCTAATCAGCGGGGACTATTTTGGAGAAATGGCCCTCTTTACCGGCGAGCCCCGCTCCGCCTCCGTCATCACCACCGAACCATCGGAAATGTTTATTCTACACAAAGCCGATTTTGACGTTATTATCGAGCGCTATCCTTCCATTTCTCTCAGTATGAGCAAAATTATGAGCCAGCGCCTGAGAGATACCCTGCAGAAAGCGGCCAAGGCCGGTTCCGATGATGTTTCCCAATCCCTCAGTGGCGACCTTAGCGAAAAACCGTTGGTAGACGTCATGAAGTTTTGCGAAAACAATTCGCTTAACGGCCAGATCACCGTCACGCACAAGAGCGATACCGGACAATTTTATTACGAAAAAGGCGAGCTCAAAAAAGTCGAGCTGGACGGATTGCCGGAAGACCAGGCTTTGGATACCATGCTCAACTGGCAGGACGGTCATTTTACAATTGAACCGAGAAAGATCTCGATAGAGGAAATCGACGCACAAAAAGAGCAAAAAGCTGCCGGAAAAGTGGAACGACGCATCATCATTGTTAATAACAGCATGGTCGTGCAGCGAATGCTGCAGCGCGCTTTCGACAGCATGGGCTACGAAGTTTATGCCGTAGAGAATGCCAACAAGGCAATCAAAATGGCGCGTTCCATGGATCCACATCTGGTCATTTCCGATACCAAGCTGCCAGATTCCAGCGGGGTGGACCTATTTAATGCCATTCGTGAATTCAGTGAAATCCCCTTTGTTCTGTTGACCGAGCAGGATACCCGGTCGCAAACAGCGACACAGGCAAACACCCAGAACAGCATCTACTTTACGGATTCTCACGAAATCGGTGAAATCGTAAAGGTCGTGGAAGGCATTTTTGCCGCCGATTAAAAAAGGAAAATCGCAAAACTCATCCAAACGCCAAGCCCGTCACATTTTTATCCGTGAAGTGCGCCATTATTCTCCTGTAAAACAGCTTTATGCAGGCCATTCGTGAACAATCCCACTACCAAATTGCTTGATCAGGTATTCCATTCCTGCTTCCTGGTTGCCGAGCAACACATCGGTCAACAGGCCGCCGGACAATTGTTTCATGACAATTATCGCAAACTCCTGGACTATTTTCCCAATCTCGACAAGTTTTATATGGATAGCGATTTTGCACTACAGT
>JAUIFT010000627.1 GCA_030430345.1 Calditrichia bacterium
TTATAGCTTTTCCCTTTACAAAGGTGGGTGAGCACTTCGGTTTCCCGATTGGTTAAATTGGTTTGCGGGGTTACCTGAAACGATTCGACAACCAGGCGGGCGATCCGGGTGCTCATTGGAGCGCCACCTTCATGGCTCTCCTGAATTGCTTCCAGGAGCTGCGCCGGCGGTGTATCTTTAACCAGATAACCGCAAGCACCGGCACAGAGCGCATCGAAAACAATGCGGTCATCGCTTTGGATGGTGAGCACCAGAATATCAATTTCAGGCTCTTTCTCTTTCAGGATTTTAATCCCTTCAATACCGGACATACCCGGTAAGCCAATGTCCATTAAAACAACATCGGGTTGCTCTTTCATAATGCCCTTAATGCCTTTTTCGACACTGTTATAAGTGCCGACACAATTAAAATTCGGCGTGCCGTTAATTAGCAGGGCCAGGCTTTCACGTATATCCTGATCGTCTTCTACAATTGCAACGGTTATCATCTCTGTCTCTTTTCCCGCAGTGTTTATTCTCTGCGTAATTTTAATTATCTGATATCATCAAGAAAAAACCCCCGGCGATATGGGCGCCCCGGACGAGGGAGCATCTTTTGCACCGAGGGGTATGATCCTGTTTTAAAACCTGGCGCCTCGTCCGTTGAAGCATAGTTAATCTAGCGACCTTCGGGCAGTTTTTCAAGGGTTTTCTTTTACCGGGAAATTCAATCGGATGCCGGCAGCTCTCCGCTGAAACGGATCAGCATCCCTTTTTTATCATTGGGAAGAAATTCAATATCGCCGCCAATCTGTTGGGTGCGGAATTTCATATTGTTCAATCCATTGCCGGAAGATGATTTCGCAAAATAAAATTTCTGCCCATTCTGCCCGGCATTGCCATTGGTGCTATAATGCTCCTCCGGTAAACCAACGCCGTCATCCGCGAGCACTATTTCCAGGCGTTTTCCTTTCAAAGTGACATCGAGAATGACGTTTTTACATTTTGCATGCTTAAGGGTGTTATTCATCGCCTCCTTGAAAAGCAGGGTCAAATGCCGGCGCCAATCCGTGGTTAAGGTGATTGCTTCCATCTCCGGCGCGATGCCCTCTACCCGGAAGCTGACCCCGGTTTTATCAAAAAGATGATCTCCAAAATCTTTTAAACGGACCAGCACTTCATGCAAGCTGTCTTTTTCCGGGTTGAGCGTCCAGATAAAATCCCGCATACCATTCGACAAACTCTTGGATGTGTCTCCGATACGGGAAATATAATCGGTTAATTCCGGGCGGGTATCGCCCATAGAGCGTTTCAGGATCTCACTAAACAGAGAGATTTTTGTTAACTGGTGTCCGAGTTCGTCATGAAAATCGTGCGCTGCTTTCGCCCGCACCCGTTCGTTTTCCTGGGAGCGCACCTGCTCCAGCTCCAGTGCACGGTGTACTTTCGATTGCACCCAGGAACGCTGTATGAAGATTGTCACCGCTAATAAAAACAGGCTGACGACAGCGATAAACCACCAGGTTCTCCAAAATGGCGGATCAATTTCCAGATATACCGCCGCACCATTTTCATTCCAGATACCGTCGCTGTTGGCCGCTTTTACCCGGAAAATGTATTCTCCGGGATCAAGGTTGGTAAAACTGATAAAGCGGCGGGTGCCGGATTCAATCCACTCTTCGTTAAAACCTTCCAACTTATACGCATAGTTTACTTTTGCCGGATTTACAAAATCTATTGCCGCAAATTCAAAGGAAATAAAATTCTGATGGTACTTCAGCCGCAGGGATTCATTCGCAAATACTGCCTGAGTTAATAATGTGTCTTTGTTCTCCCCATATATGCTGAATGCATTAAAAACGATTGGCGGCGGCTCGCTGTTTTCCGAGATACTGTCCGGGTGAAAAACGGTGATGCCGTTGACGCCCCCAAAGATCATTTCGCCATTGTAACTGACGATATGCGCACCGGCATTAAATTCATTTGCCTGCAGTCCATCGTAAACATCATAATTTTTGAAGGTCTCATTCATCAGGTTAAACTGGGAAAGTCCATTGTTGGTACTCAGCCATAAATTGCCTTTGCGGTCCTCCAGAATGCCATAAATCATGTTGTTCGAAAGGCCATCCCGTTCAGTAAAAAATGTAAATTGCTCGGTTTCCCGGTTAAATTTGTTTAAGCCCCCGCTATAAGTGCCGAACCAGAGTGCCCCGGCATTATCCTGGTGAATTGAAAGAATTGCCGGATTGTTGAGACTATGCGGATCGTCGAAATCCCGCATGTAGCGAATAAACTCTTCATTCTTGCGATCAAATTTATTCAGACCACCAGCACGAGTCCCAATCCAGAGGGTTTTACCATGGCTATAGCTGTCTTCGTAAATCGACCAAATCTCATTATTGCTCAGGCTTTTGGGATCGCCCGGCACATGCCGGTATTGGGTAAATTTTTCTGTAAATCGGTCGAAATTGTTCAGGCCGGAATTGGTACCAATCCATAGTTGCCCAAACTGGTCTTCATAAATGGTATTTATAAAATTCCCGGTGATAGTCCGGTTGTTGAAGGGATCATAGCGATAATGGGCAAATACCCCCTTATCTCTGTCCAATACTTTCGATAAGCCATTTCCGTAGGTGCCAATCCAAAGGTTTCTGACTTTATCTTCGTAGATGGCGGAAATAAAATTATGGCTTAATCCATCTTCGCGGCCGGGAGAGTGCTTGAAATGGGTGAAAGTAAACTTGTTGCCCCCATTCTGATCCCGCACCAATTTATTCAGGCCGCCCCCGGCAGTTCCCACCCAGATGACTCCCTGCCAATCTTCGTATACTGCAGTAATGACTTTATGACTGAGGCTTTGAGCGTTCCCCGGCTGGTG
>JAUIFT010000628.1 GCA_030430345.1 Calditrichia bacterium
ATGTCGACAACATTATGAAACGCGGCAGAATCTCTTCCAACGAAAAAGATCAAATTTGTGAGCCAATTCAGCAACATGACAACGAATTTGCGGAAATCCTGAAAGAGGTCACCCGCATTCTCGCCCGTTTATCCAATCAACTCGGGGTTATTATTACACCGCAGTTGGCGAAGGGGACTTTCCAGCGCCTGGAGTTGGTACCACTGGCCTCGGATAAGATATTAATGGTTATTTCCATAGAATCCGGCCTTCTGAAAACAATCACTCTGGAGCTGGACTCTACGGTAAGTCATGATAAACTTTACCTGATCTCCCAGGTGTTAAATGAACGCCTGAGCGGCATGCCGATTAAAGATATTCGGGACCGGTTTGCGGAAATTGTGCGCGATATGAATTATGATGATACCGGGGTAATGCAGTTAATTTCCCAGAAATCCCGCCGCCTGTTCGATTTCGATGAAGGCAGTGATGTCTACGCAATGGGCACCCATCATATTATGCAGAAAAGAGATTTTTCTGATATGACGGTTGTGTCTTCCGTAGTGGAATTGCTGGAGAACAAAGACGTGATGGTCCATTTACTTTCTTCGGAAAATGAAAACAACACGCCCACTTCTGTCAAAATTGGGGAAGAAATTCCCGAGCAACGCATGAACGAATGCAGCCTGATTACCGCCCGCTACCGGGTTGGTAAAGTGGATGGCGTTATTGGTATTATTGGCCCGAAACGCATGGATTACAGTAAACTGGTGGCGCTGGTAGATTTTACCGCCCGGACAATCACGGAAAAATACGGAAAAAATTAGAGACGGATACGCCAGGGAAATTAACCGAATGGCGTTTTAAGGAATAGAAATGGCAAGTAAAGCAGATTATTATCAAGTACTCGGCATCGGCCGGGATGCTTCCGAAGAAGACATCAAAAAAGCCTATCGTAAACTGGCAATGCAATATCACCCGGACCGAAATCCCGGCGATGAAGCAGCGGAAGAGAAATTCAAAGAAGTTAGCGAAGCCTACGAAGTGTTAAGCCATAGTGATAAACGGGCGCGTTACGACCGCTTTGGGCATGAAGGTGTCCGCGGCGGTGGTGGCCCGGATTTCCAGCATTTTGACCTTGCTGATGCATTGCGCACTTTTATGGAAGAGGGCTTTGGTTTTGGCAGTTTTTTTGGCCAGGGACGCGGCAGAGGCGGTAGTCGCCGTCATCGGGGCAGCGACCTGCAGATTAAGCTGCAGCTAAGCATGGAAGAAGTCGCGCAGGGCGTTAACAAAAAGATCAAGATTAACCGCAATCAGAATTGCTCGGTATGCGGCGGCAACGGCCAGAAGCCCGGCAGCAGCAGCGTTACCTGCCCGACCTGCCAGGGGCATGGGGAAGTCCGCCAGGTGTCCCAATCGATTTTTGGACGCATTGTTAATGTCGTTACCTGTCCGGATTGTTCCGGTGAAGGGAAAAAAATCAACGATCCCTGCCAGCAGTGCCAGGGAAAGGGTATCGAAAAAAGTGAAGATACCGTCGAAGTTAAAATTCCCGCCGGGGTAATGACCGGTAACTATCTGACCGTTCAGGGGCGGGGAAACGCTGGTTTGCGTGGCGGCCCGGCCGGAGACTTGCTGGTTGTTATCGAAGAGAAAGAACACCCGCTTTTTGTTCGGCATGATACCGATCTAATTTACGATTTCTATGCCAGCTTCTCCCAACTCGCCCTGGGGGCGGAAGTAGAAATTCCGACCATTGTGCCGGATGAAGACAATAGCGAAGATCTTCCCGAAGACGATCCCAACCGCTACGAAAGCGTTCAAATACAAATTCCTTCCGGTACGCAACCGGGGAAAATTTTTCGCCTGCGCAATAAGGGCTTGCCGGAATTGAACAGTCATCGCACCGGCGATCTGTTAGTCCGGGTTAAAGTTTGGGTGCCAACCAAATTAAATTCCCGGGAAAAGGAACTCCTGAAAGAGTTGGCGGAATCCGAGAATCTTATGCCACCAACGGAAGACAAGAGTTTCTTCCAAAAATTTAAAGAGGCGTTGTTCGAATAGGGGGAACTATTGAACAGCCGGGCAGACCGGGAATCTGCCAATAAACTAAGTGAATCGACACAGGGGGAAACGATGAACTTTTCGACTGCACAAAAGCAGGCGCTCTTGTTTATATTGGGCGTCATTTTACTGGCAATTTCTTACCGCATAGTAAATCAATATTTTTTTCCACCAGCAGTGCATGACTTTTCCAAATTCAACCAACAATATCTTGCCCGTTATGACAGCATCCGTCAGCAGCTGTATCAGGATTCATTGGCAGCGCAACAAGCCCCACCCATTGAAAGCCAGCAGATTTCCGCGTCTTTTCAACATTCTGCAGCTGTGCCTTCCGGAATCATCAATATCAATACAGCGGGTGTGGATGATCTGGTTCGTTTACCACGAATCGGACCAAAAACAGCCGCACGAATTATTGCCTGGCGGCTGGAGAATGGTACATTCAGAGTAAAAAAGGATCTGCAAAAGGTAAAAGGAATCGGGCCGAAAACTTACCAAAAGCTCAAACAATTAATTAGTGTCGATTAAATCCCTTGCCGCAATAGCATCATCAAAATCATGTAACCTATGTCACTGAAAAAATGCCCGTTCACCCGCTATTTAATGATGCATTCGCTGCAAGGGCGGAAGAACGATGCGGGTCGTTGACAAAATTTGCAAACTGGTGTTGATAAAATACTTTTTGCTGAAAATTTTATGTATATTCGCAATCAATAACGCTCAATATGAACCACATACCGGATTGGAAAAATATGTATAGATTCCTTGTTATCGCTTCTGTTGTGCTGATGTCTTTTCTTTTTCACTCAT
>JAUIFT010000629.1 GCA_030430345.1 Calditrichia bacterium
GGTTTTTTCCATCCAGTCCGTTTTAATATGCCCGAGCGCCTCTTGCGCCTGAATGCCGGCGAGGAGAATCAATGCTTCTCCCTTAATGTGCCAATCCGTAGCATCCTTATAAATCCGACGCGCTTCCCGCCTGGCCAGCCATTTGTTTTGCAGCTCCAGACTGCGCAACGCTTCGATACGCACATTCATATGCGGGTCTTCCAGCAAATCGAGCAAATCATTCAATAACGGTGTATTCTTAATTGCGCTGATGGTCCGGATAGCGGCAATACGCACATACCAGGTAGGATCTTTCAGATATTTTTTGAGCGTTTCCCGGAATTCCGCGGAGCGATAAGCGGTGTATAATTCCCGGTACCCCTGCTTACTGCGGCTCTTCTGAAATTCCTCCGATTCCACCAGACCAGCCATTTTTTCCATGCCTTTTAAAAGGAAATAGCGGGTTTCCGGGGGATATTTCTCTCTGCCCATGGCATGCATGACGGTTTGAAAAGATTGTAAAGCGCCGATCCGGTAAAGCGCGTAGGTATGATACCAGGTATCCTCCGGGCGGCTATCGGCCATCGCCAGGGCACGCTCGATGGACTGAACGGTTGGCAGGGGATAATGGCCGCGATAGGCCATAACGCCGGCAGCAAGAGATGCGGCATTCTGGAGATCCGGATCGTTACTTTCAATATATTTCATTAACCAGGGTGGACGCGCAGCAGTTTCAGATTTTCCCAATGCTTTAATCAATTTCAGGCGCGTTTCCTTGTTTTGCTCTTTTTCCAGCGCATCTTTCAAATTTTCGACCACCGAGGGAATAAACAATTCTCCCAGGGCAAAGGCTGCAGCATTACGAACCCGAAAATCTTTATCTTTCAGACGGTTAGCGAGGGCAGTCTGGAAAGAATCTACTTTGGTTTTCAGCGGACCGACATCTCCCTGGATCGCACTAATCGCACCAATCGTCTCGACAGTGCGCAGCCGGATTTCCGGGTCCTGATGATTGAGCCACTTGCTGACTGCTTTTAATTGAATATTGCGGGAATATTCCATGGTATGGAGCGTTTCAAATGCTGTTTCGCGTTCGTCAACGCAGGCAGAGAAGATCAGAATTATGCTTGCCAGAATAGCCAGTTTCCTCATCTGAGAATCCTTTTTATCTTGTAGAATCGAACTTTTGACGTTAAAAATGAGCCGAATGCTTAAATACTCTGAAAATCGAAATAATTATCATAAAGGGAATCAATATATCAGATTGTTTTTTAAAAATCTAGATGTTTGTGAGTTACAGAAGTAGCGGTAGGCAACTATTCCCGGGAAAAGAACCCTCGCTTCCTGGTTACTCATTCTTAATAACCAAGCGGGAAGGAAATAGTTCGGAAATTTTATATAATTGTAATTTGTATTAGCTTTAACGCAGCTGTGCACCGTTATATTTCGGATTGAATGAAGACGAAACCGGAGAGAAGATGGAACGACTCATCTTTGTATATAATGCCGACAGCGGACTGTTTAATACCCTGACGGATATGGCTCACAAAATATTTTCTCCCGCAACCTACGCCTGCAATCTCTGCGCAATTACCCATTCCAATTTAGGGATGCGAAAATCCTGGAAGGAATTTCTGGAGACGTTAGCCATTCCTCTGGAATTTCTCCATCGGGATGAACTGATCGCTCAATATGGCCGGGACGATATTGCCCTGCCGGCAATACTCTCGGAAAATGCCGGCAAGCTTGAGGTTACCGCAGCTGCAGCAGCAATTGACCAGGTAAATGACATTGAGGGACTTAAGCAACTGGTAACAAAGTGCTTATCTTCTGCGGAAACCGTCAAAGAGAATTAGGCACTTTTCTTAAATAGCCGCCCGTTGCCGTGCTGCCAGCGATACTGCTTCCCAACTGCCCTGATTGAACTGCGGTTGTTCATCATCTATCGAATACTTCAATAGCTGGATCCCTGCTTCTCCCACGGCGTCTATCAGTTCTTTGCGATCGTTGCCGGGAATGGTAAGGTAGAACAGGCGGGTTTCTCCCTTGAAATATACCGCGATCCAACCACGGGAAATATTTGCACCGTCGGTAAACAGTTGAAAACCGGATACAAATACCAGGTTACAATTTTCATTGTTTTTGCAATGTACGTCCACATGATGAGACAGCAGCCGCAGCACTGCGCTTCGCGAAGCTGCCCGATTTGGGGAAGGGCCATACTTTTCCCGGGAGTAGCGATTGCTGAGTGGCGATTCGGCGAAGTAAACGGTGCGTTCGACGCCGGGATGTGCGCTCAGTGCCTGAGTGACAGGCAAACCAGCACCGGTTTCGAGAAAAATGCCAAATGCCTCGCTGTTATGGATTTCTTCAATGATACGATCGTTGCGGGTTCTTTCGAAAAAATAATGTTGGTTCATGGTAATCTCCAGTCCGTGATTAAAGCAAAAATTCTGTAAAATTGAAAGTGTAAAAAATACACTTATATGTTAAAAAAAATATTTATGCGCGTCATAATCTTTCATACCGTTTTATCTGAATAGGGGAATCATCTCCATTTTGCGTGCCACTGCCTGGTATAACATTGCCGGGCGGGCTTTTTGTCCACGGCGCATTTTTCCGGTTGGGGTGACAATTTCCATGGAAAGAATCTTTTTCCGGAAGTTGCGTTTATCCAGTGTTCGCTCCAGGCAGTGTTCGTACAGATGTTGCATTTCCGTCAGGGTAAATTCGTTTGGCAACAACAGCAGGGCAATCGTTGTATAGTTCAGCTTGGCGGCAATTCGCTCCCGGGTAAGCGCCAGTATTTCATCATGATCATAGGCCAGCCCGTTCATCTCCGCGGCGTTGAACCAACCGCCGAAATC
>JAUIFT010000630.1 GCA_030430345.1 Calditrichia bacterium
GGATGTTCATCGAAGCCTTCCGGGAGTAAGATGTGAGCACCGAGATACATCGGACGTCCCCAAAATTCGCTCAGCAATTCACTCTTCATTTTGATGTGCTTGATGTATTTCGTTTCCGGCGGGTCGGGAATCGGGGGAATTTTCTCGCTTAATTCAATCTTGATAATGCCAGATGATTGCGGATCAATTTTCATCTTTGTTGGTTTGCTATAGAGATTGCCCGGCTTGCGCTGCCACTGTTGCCCTTCCCCATAATCCATGGGCAATTTAACGGTATGCCCATCCACTCGTTGAAAGGTTTCATAACGATTTAGCAACGCTTGCACCCAATATTCACCGGGCGGCAGGTCTTTCAGACTTTTGAAGGGAAAACCGAAAACGCTGGCATCAATCTCGGCTATTTCACCTGCCTGGAGCCCCTCAATGTCGATACCAAATACTGGTTGTGCAGCCAGCGTTTCCCGCACCTGAAATCGCGGTTCACTGTTGTTGTTATCGCTGAGAATGAGAATAATTCTCCCATCCTGCGGCTGTGAATACAAGCGCTCCGAAAATGATATCTGGAATTTCAGATTCCTTTCCTCGGAAGCTGGCTCCGCAAATAATAGTATGGGTAAAAGGATTAGCAGTATCATAAAATGCTGGAGTTCTTTGCCGGCTTTCATCTTCTTTTCTCCGATATTTTTGGATATGATTATCTGAGTTGAACATATCCAAAATCAGGAAGATAAACAAGGGATACCCATTCGGAAGTTACCAACAATTATGCCGCTTTCTCGAATGATCTTCTCTCAGCATAATATCCGCAACGGAAAGGAGATGTTTGCAACACGCCCAAAAATAAGGGTAAAAAAATTTCATGGTCTACACTTATTTCGTTTGGCATTGTGCTTGGATGTACTAAACCTTACTTATAGACTCTTATTTGCCAGCGCCAGAAAAAAATCACAGCAGGCCAAAAAAAACGCGACCGGGTGGTCGCGTTTTAAAGTAAGTCGTATCAATCTAATTTGCGTTAGCGGAATAAATCACTTTCGTTATCGGATGGGAAGGTTTGCCAGCCTGGCGGCAGGCTTTTGGATTGGTACCTGAACTTTTTCATTCCATCGGCGAATTAGCTTACGAATGCCGATAATGACTAAAGCAGTAATCATAAATTGCCCCAAATTTCTTAAATTATACCTTTGAAAAGCCGGCAGAAAAATAGCCGGATTTTTCTTTATCGCTGCGAATATAGGGGAGTGGCCGAAGAAAGTCCAGATTTATTTAATAATATTGTAATACCAATTTGATTTTTCTCTTGTAAGGCTTTTATTATTTTATGCTTAGGTGGGATAGGAAAATGGCTTTGTTTATCTAAAAACCATATTCTTCGGGTAAAAAATGAGGATTAAAATTCATTGATAATTCGAAAATGGAGTTTCCCTTCGCGGAAAGGCGCGCCGCTTTCCAGTCCATAATCGATCTGTACCACCCCAAGCGGACCGGCAAAGCGCAGACCCAGCCCGTAGCTGGTTAACCAGTCTTCCAAAGTTTCCGGAAATTCCCGGCTAAAAAAAGCATTATCGGTGAAGAAGAAAAAACGGGCTTGCGGGCCGAGGATAAACCGGTATTCACTGTTCATCCAGAATACCCGCCGGGCAAAAAACTGGGCTTCGCGAAAGCCCCTTACGGTTGTCGCGCCACCAAACCAGACCTGATCCGGCGAGCGAAGCACATCGCCCCGGTTTTCAATAAACTCTATATGGAAATGATTGGAGAGCAGCTGGCGGCGGAAGGTGGGAATAAACAGGCTGAAATCCGCCCGCATCCGCTGCAACGTCACCGATGGCCGTAATGAATCTTCTTCGATCAGGTATTGCGGTCCGGTATTTTTCTGACTGCTGAGCGCAAATGCGACCTCCAGTAGCGCTCCACTGCGCGGATTCTGGATTTGATCCCGGACATCCCAGCGCAGCCCGGTTTCGGTCGTAAAGCTTTCCGTTTGCGGTAAGCGAATTCTCCGGCTGGCTAATGAATCCGGGGCAACATTGCGGTTACTAAAGGCAACAAAAGCGCTCAGTGCATCACTCAGGGGAAGTTCGAAATTGAGATCATACTGCCACTCGATGAAAGTGGTATCGCGGACTAAGCGGTTCATACCGATTTGACTATGAAAAGGGAGACCGAGCATAAAAGGCTCGCGATAAAAAACTTTGAACTCATCGGAGAACTCGTCCTGCTTTTGCCAGAAAATATGCATTTTCCTGCCACCGCCGAACAGATTCCGGATGCCGATATTAACCAGTCCGGTGAAGTAACCAGAGGCATCAGGATCATTTGCCGGAGGAGGAATGTAGCCGACAATGCCATCTAGCGCAGTGGCCGGCGTTTCTTCGAACTCAATATCGAGAAAGTAGTCGCCATTTTTATCCTTGGAAAGCAGCGGCGCCTGCACGTCTTTGATGAACTCCTGCCGGCGCATAACCTGAATATATTTTGCAATTCGGCGCTCGTCATAATGGGTGCCGGGGCGAAACCGCAAGAGACGCTGCAGGTACGGGGTCAAATTACTCTTCTGTTTGGGAAATCTTAGGTAGGCTAGTTTTACCGAATCGCCGGGCGTTATGGAAAGAGAAAGATCCAGTAACCAGGGTGCGTTCTTTCCTTCTTCGGAAGGATTGAAAAGAAAATCTTCGGTATGGGCCTTTGCTAAGGGAAATCCATTATTCTCAAAAATTGAGATGACGCTTTCCAGTAAGTTGTTCAGCAGAGATTCGGTATAAATATCGCCCCGGTAATATTCCAGACGCTCCGTAAGCATACTTTGAATATCACCTGGCAGGGAATCGATGTTGGTTATG
>JAUIFT010000631.1 GCA_030430345.1 Calditrichia bacterium
CATACAATTTAACCTACATTCTGGTTTCCGCGCTATTTTCCGCAACCGTGCTGGGATTCTATGCCCTGGTTTACCGGGTGCTGGCAACACCATCGGCGGTCTTTGGCAGTGCGGTTTCCCAGGTTTATTTTGAACAGGCATCCAGCGAGAAAAAAAAGAGCGGCAATAGCCGGTATAGTTTTCGTAAAACCCTACAGCGATTGCTAATGCTCGGAATACCTGTATTTCTACTGCTGTTTTTACTGGTGCGCTATCTGTTCACATTCATTTTCGGAGCGGAATGGGCAATGGCCGGCGTTTATGCGCAAATTTTACTGCCTTTCTTCCTGATACGTTTCATCAGCGCTTCGTTAAGCGTAACGATGACGGTTTTTGAGAAATTAAAGCAGGCATTGATTATTCACTCAGCGATTATTGCAGCTACGGTCATCATCTTCAGCGTGAGTTATTGGCAGCAGTGGGATTTTCAATTTTTTCTGTCTGTATATAGTATTGTTCTCTCTGGCCTTTACGCCGTTTTTTTGTTTTATTATTACCAGTTGTCTCAAGGGAATGAGGAAATCAAGTAGCGGTTATTCTAATAAGTTGCCACTGGTCTATACAGATTCACACGGATTAAAAATGGTGCTGAAAATTATTGTTATAGTTTTCTATAAATCTGTGCTAATCAGTGTAAATCAGTGGTGTTAATAAAAAGTGTCCTGTATTAAAACTAACAGAGGTTAAATCACTGGTTAAACAGTTCATTAAAAAAATATTTTCAGTCTATTACGCACTGCTGACAAAGATCTTCTATCCACAAAAAACCGAATTGTTGGAAATCGCGCCATTTTTCGCCAGAGGATTTATATTGCCGCAAAAAATCCTGAATCTAAACGGCTGCCGCAGTATCCCCTGGCCGGTTCATTACACTTCGAAAGTATTCGGAGATATTACCACAGGGAGGATTACCACACCGGGAATGTCTCCGGGGATTTACATCAACGGCATAAATGGGATTACCTTCGGTGAGAATATTTATATCGGTCCCGGTGTAAAGATCATTAGCGCAAACCATAGTGAATCGAACTATCAGGTTCACGTTCCCGGGCAGCCGATCCGCGTTGGGGATAATGTTTGGATTGGGGCAAATGCGGTGATTTTACCGGAAGTAAACATCGGCAATAATGTGATTATTGGGGCCGGTTCTGTTGTCACGAAAAATGTGCCGGATGATTGCATCGTTGGAGGAAATCCCGCCAAAGAAATCCGCAGAAAAGAAGCCTATCGAGGAGAAAGAAATGAATCTTAAGCAGGCGCCATCGGAGTTACGAACCGTCGTAAAGAATAGTCTTCCCCTGCCCTTGAAGAAAGTATTGTGGAAAATTAAACGGGTTTTCGTTCACCCCGACTATGATCCGCACACTTATTGGAAAGAGCGGGCGATGGAGGCCGGGCAGGCAAAGGTGCTCTGGGGAAACGAAACTTACAATCGCTGTTATCGGGAATTTCAGGAAGAATTTATCCGCAACTTCTTACCGGAAATAAATACCCGCTTTGATGTGCTCGATATCGGCTGCGGTATCGGGGCTGTTGCAAAGATTATTGAGCAATTGCATCCCCAAATTTATGTGGATGGCCTCGATTTTCCGGAAATGATCGAAATTGCCCGGAGGGAAAATCCATCGGAGCGGATTCGCTACATCGCTATCAATGCTGAAGAATATCAAGACGCCCAAAAATCGTATGACCTCATTATCGCTTCCGCTTCTCTATCCGCGATTCGCGATGTGAACAAGCTGCGTCAAACGGTTACCAACTGCACTAAAATGCTGAAAGCAGATGGACAGGTATTGATGATAGAACCGTTTCACCGCTGGAAATACCTGGCAAGAGCGCGTTTTAGCTCTGGACAAATGGTCGATCTAATGGATTCTCTGGGTTTTAAACTGGTGCAGAAAAGTGGGGTTCTCTTCTGGCCGTATCGTGACTGGCTGGCAAACTCCGAGCGTTCAGCGGAAGATATCCGGAAAAAATTTACGCAGGGAGAGCGCCTTCTGGCCATCCTGGGAAAACATCTTTGGGCAGATCATAAAATACTATCCTTTAAGCGGAAGATGAGCGGTAAATAATTTATCAGCACAACACCCAGATTAATAGACTAATAAAAATATTGATTTACACAGGATAAGGTCTAATTCACCAACGGCACTTCCCGGATAAAACTATGAAGTCGGTTTTAATACTCCATCCCCATATTGATCAGGCCGCGGCTTTTGCCCGGTTGCTGCGAGCAGCCCCGGAAAAATATCGAATTATTGGCTGGGACGAAACAGATCGCCGTCCTTTTCTCCATCAATCTTATTATGATGATTTCCTGCTTCAACCATTTGCCGAAACCGGTGCTGAAAATACTTATGATTACGTCATACCAACTGGCGCGGATAGCACATATCGCTTTATCCAGCCCCGGGGGAAACATCAACTCGGAAAGATTTTATTTAGGAGGGAAAGTTTAAGGGTATACGATAAACGATTTTTGCTGGCAGCGGCAGCTCAGGTGGAAATCCCAATTCCGAAAATGTATGATTCGCCTGATGAAGTAACGGAATTTCCGGTTTTTGTTAAGGATGCGCACGAGAACCAACGGGCGATCCGTCAGCGCTTTCTGGGGCATTCCCGGGAAATGCTCCCGGAAAGCAGCGACGATTGTTTAATTCAGGAATATATTAATACGCCGTATACCTATGGCCTGGGCTTTTTAGCACAAAACGGGAAAATACTGACGCATTTTATGCATCAGGAATTGGTCAGCATCCCTAAACAGGGAGGATCGGGGGTAATTATAAAACCGTTCCA
>JAUIFT010000632.1 GCA_030430345.1 Calditrichia bacterium
TGCCGGGGAAAGCGGCGCAGCAAAGACGGCCTATCAAAAGTCGTTAGCTTTTGATCCTGCGAATTACGAAGCGCGGGCATTATTACGTGAGCTGGAAGGAAAACCATCGGTTTTCAATAATTTTGAATCGGAGGATATCTCCGAGTTAGTTGCCAATTCTCCTGCAAAGGAAGCTTACCCGGATGATGATGCCCTCATCGTTTACAACGATCACAAACGGGTTGTTTATAGCGGCGGCGCTTCGGAGCTTACCGAGGAACTGCTGATTAAAATCTTCAACAAGCGGGGTATTGACAGCTTTAAGGAATATTGGGTCGGGCATAATGCCTACAACGAAGGATTGCTGGTCGAAAAGGCAGTTGTGATTAAAACCGACGGCTCGGAGATCAAGGCGGATGTGGACCGGAATCATGTCGTATTTAAATCCCTGGAAGAGGGGGAGCATATTTACGTGAAGTGGCGGATTAAAAACTATTACAGCGGTAAACTCGCCAACCACTTTTGGGATGAATTTTATTTTAATAGCTACTACCCGATCAAAGACATCCGTTATGGCTTGCTGGTGCCGGAGGATTATGAGTTTAACCATCGCTCCCAGAACATGACCCTGAAACCGGAGAAAAAGAAAAAGGACGATGGAATTCTCTATCAATGGCGCTTGAATGATGAGCCGGCAATTGTTTACGAATACGGAATGCCAATTCTGGAGGATGCCGGGAAGATTCTCCATATCTCCAGTATTGAGGATTGGGAATTTATGGTCGACTGGTACACGGATATCGCTCAGACGAAAGCACGCAGTTCCTATGAAATTCAGGAACAGGTGAAAGCCTTGTTTGCCGGGAAAGAAAATCTTAGTGAATCGGAAAAAATACAGACGGTCTACAATTTCATTACGGAAAACATTCGCTACAGCAGCGTATCTTTCCGGCAGTCCGGTTTAATACCGCAGGAAGCCCGGGACGTGTTGGTGAATAAGATCGGCGATTGTAAAGATGTTTCAACCCTCTGTATCGCGATGCTGCGGGAAGTGGGCATCGACGCGCATTATGTTTTGGTGAATACCCGTGACGAAGGATATCGCCGGAATGCCCTGCCCTCCATTTCATTTAATCACTGTATTGCCGGGGTCGAAACGGCAAATGGCATTCAATACCTGGACCTGACCGCCAATAATTATCCATTCGGCGGTTTGCCGGCAATGGATATCGATGGCTTTTCTTTGCTGATTAAAAAAGGCGTAACGGCACCTCAATACCTGGAAAAGAGGCAGTTTCTGGAGAGCACTCTTTCCCGCACCATGAAGTTGACAATTATGGAAGACGGCAGCGGTAAATTTGAGAAAACCGGGATGCGCACTGGTAACCTGGCTGCTTCGATGCGCGGCACATATCGCGATGAGCCGCAAAGTACCCGGGAAAAAATGCTGCTGGAAACCCTCACCCGGGATCATACCAATGTGAAACTGGAGGGATTTGAAATCCACAATTTGGAAGATGTTAATGACCCGGTTCATTATGCCTATCAATATACTGTGCCCGGTCTGGTAGCAGAAGTGGGCAGTTTTCGGATTGTGACCATCCCCTGGACGGATGCGCTGGAAAATGATGAAGCATTGTCCTACGAAACCCGCCGCTATCCTTACTATTACTGGCCGGCGGCCGATTCACTCCTGGAAGACGTGGAAATTATTATGCCACCGGGCTATGAACCGGCGGAACTGGGCAATGATATTTCACTTAGCTGCAATGCGGCGGAATACTCCCTGAAATTGACATATGCCGATGGGGTATTAAAAGCGCAGCGTCTACTGGTGAACAAACAGGCGATTATTCCCCCGGAAGAATACCTGGATTTTAAACAGTTCTATAATGCAGTGGTAAAGGAAGATAAGCGTCAGATACTTCTGAAGAAGGTAGAACAGAATCAGTAAGTCTCCGGCGGCCGATTGATGAATCGTACTGGCGGGTTATTGCTGAGAAATAACGGATTTCAAATATTAAAAACGCCCCGGCCTGCAGAGCAGACCGGGGCGTTGTGTGTGTGAGCTTTTGTGAAGATTGTTTAGAAACCATCCATGCCTTGAACAGTTAATACTTTGCAGCTTTCCAGATCCTTTGCTGCAGATGCCGGAACAAAGCCAATACCGCCATCTTTCTGAGAAACATAGGCGATTATTTCTTCCACAGTCTTAAACTCCGGGGGAGCAGCATTTGAGCCGGAAAATACGATTTTTAGCCAATGCTTGTTATATTTCCGATAAGACATATCCAGTACGTCATCAAAGAAACGGTCACCGATATCGGTTTTGTGGTGCATTATACTGGGAGATACTTTCAGCTTGCCTTCCCAGGCCTGCATTTTCCCCAGAAATATTTTTTCAAGTTCTTTTTTCGATACCGATTCAACCGGTACGCTGGCATTTACAATAAACACCCCTTTATCTGCATTCTCCTGCGCGAATAAAGAAGAATATACGCCGAGAAACAGACAAAATGTTATCAATAAGCTTGTTCTCTTTATGTATTCCATTATCATTATCGAAACTCCTTTTTTTAGAAACCAATGGCGATGGCGGCTTTTAGTTCAGTATAGCTAACTCCGCTAAAACTGGCATTATTTTCATCCGAATTTACTGTATTCAATTCTACTTTTAAGAACAGGCCATCGTCTACCTGAACATTAACGCCATACACAAATAAGTTGGCTCTATCCATTTCGATGTTGGTATTGGGATCCAAACTTTCGTAGCGGAAATAAGGGATAAAAGTATCTTGAAGCGGGAAATAAACCATGGCGGTGTAAGCAGTGCGGGACACTTTTTCACCTACCGAAG
>JAUIFT010000633.1 GCA_030430345.1 Calditrichia bacterium
AGACTTCCCTGAACGAAGGCTTTCGCGGGCACCCCTCAATCGGTGCAGTGGTGATGGCTGATCCACCCCAGGATGAAGAACCCTGGACGGTACTCTGGGACGACATCACCAGCCAGAAACAAAACGATGTGCGGGTATTTCTGGTAGGTTCGGTCTTTGGTGGTACCGGCGCGGCCGGCGTGCCAACCATCGGTTCAAAGAACCTGATCAAATACAATCAAAATGCCGTTCTCGGTCAGGGGAAAAGCCGGGTATTGCTCGGCGGCACCCTGGTATTGCCTTATTTCAGCTTCGAAAAAGAAGATGAAAGCGACGAGAAGATGTTTGTTACAACACATGATTTTCCCATTGCTACCAAAGCTGCCCTCCATTATTACAATGAAAAAGAATTAGGATTCGATCAAATTTACCTGGTCGGCGACTCCCATAATCAGAAAGTCGGTAAATTTAGCGTTGGCAGCCGTTCCCAAGAAAATCAACCGCACTTCATTGAGTTGGTTACCGGCCTTTCCGCGATGGATTTTTTCCTGCAGCCACCGATCGAAGGCGACCCGGAGAAACTCTATTTCCTGGCTGGCCGCGATGATGAAACCCTTACCTGGGATGCCTTGCCGGTTACCCGGAACTCCGCGGAAATTCGTAATAGACAAATGCTCCTGAAGAGCCGCCTGATTAATATGGCCACATTCGCTTACACGCTCTGCACCTATGGAAAAACGATTCTGGATACCCGTCATGATGATGTGAATGATGCCTGGTACCGGGAGAATTTTAAGTTTAATGAGAAGAAAGAAAAGGAACGGGTGCTTAATCCCCGTTTTGGTGATAGTAATGCCCAGTTGGAAATGATGCAGCGATATATGAAACGTTTTTTCCTGCCCTGGATTTGCGCGCTGGACGATAATAGCGGCAAAGTAAAGCTGTTCGATCGCACAAAGATTGCTAATGTTCAGGTGCAGGTGGGCAAAGAAATTTCTCTCTATCCTTATGATAAATATCCCAATAATATTGGTGATTTTCTCAAGGAATCTTCGGAGAGTAAAGACTTCGGTTTTTTCATCAACCGGGTGTTGAATACAGTCAATCTTTCCAGTGAAAAAACGCTCTCTGCTGCCAACCGTTACATCAATATTTTTTATGAAGCAGCGGAAAAATTTGTCTCCCAAAACTACAATATTCGCTAAAAAGACTGAGAAGAGGATAAAATGGCAAAGCATTTATACCTGCCGCAATTAGACGACAATGCCAACCTGGGAGTGCCGCCCCGCTCCGGGCACTGGGAGAAAAGGGATCATAGCGTTCTGCTGGCGATCAGTGACGGCATCACCATTGCCGAAGGCGAGAAAGCGCGCGGTATTAGTTCGGTGCCGGATGTCTGGGCGCGTCCGTTAATGTTTCAGACGGCCATTAAACCGGTGCCGAAAAATCCTCACCCATTGCGGAAACGTGCGATTCAGGAATGGCGGGGACTGATGAGCCTGCTCGCACTATCCAAAATTAAACAGTATCCCCTGGAAGTTGTCCCGGTAGAACTGAATAATGATGTCTTTTCCAAAGCTCTGCGCAAGCTGGCGCCGGAGGCGGTGCAACTGGAAGCCAACAATAAATATCAATGGACGGATATTCTGCTGATTCGTTATGATGGCATCCCGATCGGCGCATTTTCCCCCACTACACTGGTTTATACGGCTACGGATTATCGCGATCGTTTGCGGAATAAGGACCTGGTGCTAAAAGACGAATACGGTTACTTAAAGGAACCCTCCGATCTGGAAGAGCTGGAAGCGGTAGGGGAGTGGGTTTCCAGTCTGCAGAAAAACCTGCGCGATATTATGGACGGCAGTGATGATAATCCCGATCAAAAAGTTGTCGAGGTTATCCATAATCTCCTGAACGAATGGCTGAAGGAAATGCGCGAGAAGTTTTCCATGGACGATAATGCATCCATCGAAGCGCAGGGATATAAGGTTGATACCGAACCGATGGAGCATCTGTCTGAGAAAACCCGCAATGTCCTGGAACGTGGCCGGGTTTACCGCTATCTGCTTTGCCCTTTAAGCAAAACCGGTGAAAGTAAAGAATTCCATTCGGATATGTCCATGGCACTCACTTTGGGGCGCAATCGCAGTAAATATGACGAAGTTGTCGTTATCACCGAAAACCTGCTTCGTAAAAATTTGCGTATTTGGGAAAATCTTCGTCTGAAAGATTTAGGCGGCGACGTTCAGAAATCACTGGATCGTTATTTCGATCAGCCCTCCGGTGACGCCATTGATAAGGTCGATCTCCTTAAGAAAAACGCGATCTGGATTCGTCCGGAGAAGTATTTCCTCACCAATACCTTATTACGGGCGCGTAATGAGGGCAACTTCCTGATGGACAGCGAAGAGCAATCGAATTTCAGCAATGAATTTGTGTTGCCTTTCCGCAAAGAGATTCTCCTTTATTTTTCCCCGGAACAGATTCGCGAACATCTAAAGCCGCAATTCCGGAAAGAGCCGGAAGGGGTTCGCTTTACTTTTTATTTGCCAATCGCCTCCGGCAGATCGGCAGGCCTTGGAGAAAAAGTCGAAAAATTTTACCGGCTGAAGAAAGACGTTGAAGGCAGCACAGATCTGCTGCTGGATGTCGATGTGCCGGTGCTGGAAATCTTCCCCAATTATCTCGATAAAAACTGGCGGCGCTATTATCTCTTTCACAGTGGTGTAGAGCAATTTCGGGTAGCGCCGGTGGTCGATCCGACCGTTGACCCGCTGCTAAAAAGCCGGGTGCAGGAAGTGGAAATTAAGCAGGAGCGCTCGAAAGTACATATCACTGAGATTACCAGTGATAATGC
>JAUIFT010000634.1 GCA_030430345.1 Calditrichia bacterium
GAATTGCCGCTGTTTGATATCCGCCGGGAAATGGATGATGGGGGAAAAAATCGCCCGGCCTCCTACCTGAAGTTTAAAGAACGGCGACCGGAAATATTGCAAAAAATTGCCGCGAAAACATCGTTGTATGACATCATTCGCGAATTCGATATTCAACCATTGGATCTGGAAACGGCCATTCGCTATCAGCTGTATATCATTGAACTTGGCTTAAAGGCGATATCCGGTTAAGCGACAGCAACCAATTTCCGCAACCGTTGTTTCCGCAATTGCGGATGCTCCCGCCGAATATATTTTAATGCTTGCTGCGTGGCATCGGCACCCGCTTGAGCAATCTCTTTGCTGCGTTCAAACTCGTACCAGAAGTATTCATTAACCGGTGGCGAGATGAGTATATCGGCCCCTTCGCGGGTTTCCAGGGAGAGGGCATTCAGGGAAATTGTATTGGCGCGCAGAATAATATCAAGGACATTTTCCACATCGGTTTCCACCTGCAGTTGCGGATGGATGTCTACCGCGATAACGAAGGTCGCCCCCAGTGCCCGGGCAAATTTGATCGGCAGATTGTAGGTAATCCCACCATCAACCAGCTTCTTCGTACCATCAATAACCGGGGGGAAATAGCCGGGAATACTGGCGCTGGCAGTGATCGCCTGGCGGACGTCCCCGCTGTTAAAAAGAATGCTTTGGCCGGATACCAGGTCGGTAGCATTACAGGCAAAAGGAATTTTCGTATCCTGGAATTTGCCTGGTTCGATTAAATCCTTAATAACATTTTGCAGACGTATGGATTTCAGAAAAGAACTACGGCTGAAAAAAAGGTTTAGTAAAAACCAGTCTTTAACATTGCGGATAAGTTGTTGTAAGTAATCATCACTAAAGAATGGGCGTTTGCGGATATAGTGCAGACCGAGCTCTTCAAAAGTGTCTGTTTCCAGAAACTGAAAGAGCCGCCGGGATAGCTGGTTCGCATCCGGATGCTGGGCATACATTCCCCCAACAATCGCACCAAAGCTGCAACCAACGATCATGTCGATCGGGATGTTCGCTTTCTCCAGGGTTTGCAGCACACCAACATGCGCCATTCCCCGGGCGCCGCCGCCTCCTAAAACCAGTGCAGTTTTCATTTTATCTCCAAATTAGCAAGTTTTTCATCTTTACGGTCCGGAAATTCTTCTGCCGGCCTTCATTATTATCTTCATTTATTCTTACGCTTTTTTGGAAAAACAGTTTATTAAAATTCAATAACGAAGTGTTCACGGAAATTTAATAGGAGGGATTGCATCGCAGGAAAAAACGCCTGCCCGCAATGACTCGAGCTTTACTCTTGAATCAATGACATAATTTATACTAAACGGAGGGATAAAAAAGTACCTAAAGCCTAAAACCAAAAGGCCTAATCAAACCGAATAAATCTCCGAAACAGTCTTCTGCACAATCACATCAATACGGGAATGATACTCACTGGCAAGATGGGAACGAACAGTGTTTAGCGCTTTTTCCGGGGTGTTGTTTTCATTGCTGAGATGACCGAGCACCACCCGTCGTAATTGCGGACCGATAATTTCGTTGAGCAGCTCTCCGGCATGATGATTGGAGAGATGGCCCCCCCGCCCGTCGATCCGCGCCTTTAAATCGAAGGGATACGGACCGTTCATCAGCATATCGGCATCATGATTGCTTTCCAGGATGAGCGCATTCGCCTGACGGATGTGCGATTTTACGCTTTCGGTAACATAGCCGAGGTCGGTGCAAATCGCCAGCATGCTGGTGCTATCGTTGATGAGATACCCGTGGGTCGGTTCGCAGTCGTGCGGTACCCGAAAAGGGGTAAAGCGTAATCCACTAATATCAAACGGCCCATTGATGGGCACAACGGATTGCCCTTTTTTAAAGCGCTTGGTCGTTGCATCCAATGTATCCGGATGGCCATAGACCGGTATTTTGTAGCGATTGGCAAAAACACCCACCCCTTTCACATGATCACCATGAGCATGAGTCAGCACGACGGCGCTAATGTTCTCCGGCGAAAGCGCCCTGGAATCCAGGCGGCGCTCAATTTCCCGGGCGGACATGCCAACATCTACCAGCACGTGGCTATTGCTGCCTTCTACATATATCGAGTTTCCCCGGCTACCGCTGGCTAAAATACAAAATTTCATCAATGCTCACTTTCTAAACTTAAAATACGCTTGAGAATCCACAGAAGACTTCCCGGCGGGTTAACGGCTTAACTTGCGGCTGCCCGGTTTGCTGATCGGAATATTTTCCATGCAGAGCGGGCAGCTGTCCGGTTGATAAGTGACTGCTTTCGTCGAATACACTGAACAAAGGGGGATTTCCAGCTTGTTCTCTCCCCCGCTGCGATCGACCACGCAAGCAATACCGACCACGAACGCCCCGGTCGATTCGATCAGGTCTACCACTTCCTGCACGGAGCCGCCGGTAGTGACAACATCCTCGACGACCAGCACGACATCGTTCGGCTCGACGTAAAATCCCCGGCGAAAAACCATTTCCCCATTTTTCCGTTCCGAAAAGATACTCCGCACACCGAGCTGCCGACCGACTTCCTGTCCGACAACAATGCCCCCGACTGCCGGGGCAGCCACTGCAGTAATTTGATCGATTTCATCTTCAAAGTAGTTAACAATCGTCTCGCAAAAAGCTTGCAGATGTTTGGGATGCTGCAACGCCAGCGCGCACTGAAAATAGGAAGGGCTGTGCAATCCGGAGGTCAGCTCAAAATGCCCGCTTTGCAAAGCGCCGGTATCTTTGAAAATTCGCAGAAAATCCTGTGTGTCCATATTTCGTTCCTTGAAAAAATGTCTA
>JAUIFT010000635.1 GCA_030430345.1 Calditrichia bacterium
AAAGTCGAATGATCTTTTTTACCGGCAAGCTCTTCCTGAAAGAAAGTATAGCGGTATTGGGGACGAACGGAAATGAAAAAATTTGAACGGGTAGTAACATCTACCCCAAAGCCGAACAATATATTATATGTCATTTCATATTGACTCTCCGGATCGATCTGCCGAACGACCCCATTCGTACTGATATACTGTTCTTTCGGGAAATTCATGCCATAAGCCATGCCAACCTGTCCAACAATGTGCGGGCGGAAATTATCTTCGATGTCATCCGCAAAGAGGCGTTTCTTTAATTCCAGGTTCAGGGGAATCATAAACATCCGGTTGGCATCATTAAGCGTATAGTATTGATTGATAAAAGGATCATAATAAGGAATTTCGTTATCATCTCTGATAGCAAAAAATTCCAGGTTTACGCCAAAATGCATATAGCCAGGTAGTTTGAAGCGGTACAAGCCCCCCAGTGCAATACCATTAGTAGAGAGCGAAAAGGTGATCGCCCGTTCGTTTTTATGCACCGGCACCGATTCAAAATCATCGAACTCCTGCGCGGAGAGCGGCTGGGAAACAAGTGCCAGCAGCATCAGGGCAAAAACCGTTTTGAAAAAGTTAGACATGTGGCTGCTCCTGTATCAAGTGAATACATGAATATAACAAAAATTATCGACCAGAATATAGGTTACACGACAAACTAAAAAAAAAGCTCCCCAATTTCAAAAATTGGAGAGCTTTAATAATTTATTGGCCGATATTAAAAGGGCACATCGTCCTGGGAAATTTCCATATCAGTTGGCGGCTCCATTTCCATTGGTGCGCCAGCATTGCCGGCACTTGCGCCACTCTGCTGCTGAGATTCCAATAATTGAACATCCAGCGCAACAACTTCCGTGGTGAAACGCTTTTGCCCGCTCTGGTCTTCCCAACTACGGGTTTGCAGACGGCCTTCTACGTATACGCGATAACCTTTCTTGACGTATTCTTTACAAAATTCAGCCGTACGATTCCAGACGACCACGCGATGCCAGTCGGTTTCATCCTTCCAGTTGCCTTCTTTGTCTTTGTAGCCACGATTGGTGGCAACGTTAAAGTTGGCGACGGCAGCACCGCTTGGTGTGTAACGCACTTCCGGATCGCTCCCCAAGCGTCCGATAAGGATTACTTTGTTAATTGAACCACGAGACATAATAAAACCCCCTTATAAAAAGTTAGATTATATAAATTACTCTATCAATTTAAACGCATTATTTCCCGATGCAACAGAAATTTACCCGGCGTGGAGAAAAACTGCCGATTAGAATAACGCTTATGGGTTGCAAAGACAGCGGGCACTGATTAATTTTCAATTCACTGCACAACCAATATCCGGAGGGTTAAACATGCGCATTTTCATTATTATACTTTGTTACATCTCTCTCTTAACAACCGCTTGCTCGGAACATCATGAACATGGCGATCATCATTCTCATGAGCACACCGATGCAATGAGTCATGACCTGGCTTTGAATGGCGATAGCAAATGGCAGATGGATGAACATACCAGAACAATGTTCCTGAGCATGGCAGAGAAGGCCGGCAACTATCAAGGCACGGATAGCAGAGCGCTCGGCACTGCTTTACAAGCAGACCTGGATAAATTGATTAAAGGATGCACGATGACCGGCACTGCCCACGATGAGCTTCACAAATTTCTAGCGTTATATATTCCCGCAGTTAAAGACCTCTCCAGCAAAGAGAATCCGGAACATGTTGAGAGAGTGAAAGAATTGTTGGCGCTATATCCTGATTTCTTTGAGTAAGTTGGGCATCTGTAAGGGCAGCACTTCAGAAAAAATGCCTGATAGCGAGAAGAAATCCCGGTTGTCAGGCATCGATAATTATAATCCAATTAATCTCAGCAATAATTAGATCACACGGTCGAGCAGATAATTCATCGCCTGATCTTTCGAGATACGCTCTTGCGCCATGCTGTCTCTTTCCCGCACGGTAATCGTGCCGTCTTCCAGGGTTTGAGTATCCACGGTGAAGCAGTACGGTGTGCCCACTTCATCCTGGCGGCGATAGCGCCGGCCAACGGCGCCGGACTCGTCATAAAACACCCGGAAGTGCTTGCGCAGATTATCGACGATCTCATGGGCGACTTCCGGCATACCGTCTTTTTTCACCAGGGGAAATACCGCCGCCTTCATCGGTGCGATGGTCGGTTTAAAGCGCATCACTACCCGCTCTTCTTCCTCAGCATAAGCATCTGCCAAAGTCGTCAGCATCAGGCGATCCACCCCGGTGGAAGTCTCCACCACATAGGGGATATACTTTTCACCGGCTTCCTGATCGAAATATTTTAGATTTTTCCGGGAATATTCCTGATGACGGCCAAGGTCAAAATCGGTGCGATTATGAATACCCTCGATTTCACTCCAGCCAAAAGGGAATTTATATTCGATATCAAATGCCGCTTTTGCATAGTGGGCCAATTCGCCATCCCCATGGGCATGGAACTGCAGCTTGTCGTGGTTAATTCCCAGGCGCTCGTACCACTTCAGGCGTTCCGCTTTCCAGTATTCAAAAAATTCATCATCACTGCCCGGCTTCACAAAATATTGCATTTCCATCTGCTCGAATTCCCGCATGCGGAAGATAAAGTTGCCGGGGGTAATCTCATTCCGGAAGGCTTTTCCGATCTGGGCGATACCAAAAGGCAGCTTCTGGCGGGAGGCTTCCCGCACGTTATGGAAATTCACATAAATGCCCTGCGCGGTTTCCGGTCGCAGGAAAACAATATTCGCTTCGCTTTCCACCGGGCCCATAAAGGTTTTGAACATCAGGTTAAACATCC
>JAUIFT010000636.1 GCA_030430345.1 Calditrichia bacterium
TAACGGTCATGATTTGCGATGTGTTTAATTTGCTGACTGCGGATTCCGCTGCATCCATCAGGATTTTGTATTGAATGGCAGCCAACACAACAAAAGATCGCTGCGAATCATCCCATTCCGCCTGATAGGCAGGGGAGAGCGGCCCCCAACGCCACTTTCCCGGGCCCTCCCAGCCCCGCCAAAAATCGACAGTTAACAACGAATTGGCTACCGCCCGCCCATCCCGTATTACCTGAATAAATTTTGCTTCAGGATATATTTCCGAAAGATAACCTGCCCTTGGCCAGCCGGTGATTTTTAGCAAAAGGCGGGATCGATGCTTTGTCAGAAGTTTCAATGTTGCGTTTTGGATTTGCTCTTTTGCTTTCGGAGTTAAGTCGCTGTCAAATAAATCCCTGGCGGGAATACCAAATCCCGGCGCATAATGCTCCCAAAAATGATAACATTCTTCCGGCTGAAATCTTCGCCGGATAATATTGGCGATAGCCCGATTGTCGAGTAACTTCATTAAGAATCGGTTATAGGATAATTTCTGCGGAAATCGGTTCGCCAGCGAAGACAGCCAGGATAGATGGGGGTGTTCGGATAGCATTCGTTGAAATATTGTGGTGCCACTCCTCCCGGTGCCAAAGATGATAATCGGTTTTGTAAATGACATGAATTTCCTTACGTACGTGCAACAAAATTAAGCTTAAGACAGATGCATTATTATCCAGGGGTAGTTTAGCCGCCGGGAAAAGAACATCCTTGCGCAAATACATTTTTGGGAATTTATTTTTTCAGAAAATGTTGATGGGAGGACGGATGTGGAGGGCAGGTGCGCATTCTCGGTGCAGAGAAAATTTATGAATTTTCTCTGCACCGATATACCATTTTTCAGATAATGATAATCAAGTAGCGGAGCGAATGCTTCTCCGTTAAAAGTATAGCGGCCCTGTCCGCGTTTTTTTGATATAAAGGGTTTGGTTGACATAATAAGCGCCATGGGTTGTCCCCAGTTGTTCGTGGACGGTAATTCGCCCATCCTGCCATTGAAAGATGCCTTCATTGGCAATAAAAAAGACGCCATGTTCAGTTACAAAAGTTTGCCATACCTCATTAAATTTTTGATCGCTGGCCGGAATGCTATCTTTTAAAGAAAGGAAGGTTAATCGACCATTATCGTCCGCTGCCAGGTAACCAAGCTCACGGCCCGCACTGACGTATATGCGATTACTGGCACGATTGAGAGCCAGGGAGAAAACATCGGATTTATTTCGGATAGAAATTAATTCCCAGCGGTAATTTTTTGTTTTAGTGCAACTCTAAAATGAGAATATCTGAGGCACTTCTCAGTGAAAAATGTCAAATTTCAATTCGAATACAGTATAATTCTGCCAGTATGGACAGAACATTATTTCTTCGATTCTGGCGGCTGGCAACTACATTGAGGATTGAACCCGGCGCTTGAAACGGGGAGAAGCGCATCATTTCCGCTGGTTTACCCGCATTTTTATCGCTTGATCCGGGTGGAGGGTAATTCCGGGTACCGGGTTAATTTCCTGTCCGGCAATTAAGGAAAGCCGCCATAGCTGAGTAATGCGGGCAAGTATGATCACGCATTGCATTTTTGCATAAGCCTCTCCAATGCAGAGGCGGGTACCTCCACCAAATGGAATGTAGGCAAAGCGGTGGCGTTTTTTTCGTGCCTCCGGTAGAAAACGATCGGGATCAAATTGATCGGGGTCCGGATAATATTGAGGGTTGCGATGGAGAGTATATGGACAAATATATATTTTGGCGCCTGCCGGCACTTTAGCCCCGCTTGGTAAAGTATCCGCATTGGTGGCCATTCGGATGTAAATCCAGGTTGGCGGTAAAAATCTAAGCGTTTCCGAAATGACCGATTCAGTGTATTTTAGTTGCGGCAAGTCAGACACTTCCGGGGATTTTCCACTTAAAACAGCATCAACTTCCTCAAAAAGTTTATCCGTAATCTGCGGATGTATTGCCAGCTGATGCCAGCACCAGGTCAGCGCTTCGCCAATAGTTTCATACCCGGTAAGCATTATCGTCAGTGCCTCGTCCTTTAGTTGCAAATCGGGCATCGCTGTGCCATCTTCGTAGCGGGTGTTCATCAACATCGATAACAGATCATCCGTTAGATTGGTTTTCCGCCGCCGCTCTATTTCGTCGGATATAAATTTATCCAACCTTTCTTTTGCCTGGAGGTATTGACGGTTGAGGCTGTTTGGCAGGTATTCCGGGTAAGGAAAGAGCGAGCCAAATATATAGCCAAGGTAGGTGCGTCGGGTGATAATGTCTTCAGCGATTTGCGGTAATTGGTTATCGAGGTTGCTGAAAACGGCGCGAAGGATATTTTTTTGGGCCAGCTGCATCATTACTTCCGCGATATCGATTTCTGCGCCTTCTTTCCAGTTGGAAATGACTTCATCCGTATTATCGAGCATTTCCCGGGCAAATTTTGCGATTATTCTAAAATGGAAAGCCGGTTGGAGAGCGCGGCGCTGGCGTAAATGTTCATGTGTCTTGGTGGTCAATATTCCTTTGCCGGAAAATTTTCGTCCCCGTTCGCTGGTCAGCCGGGGTGTTTTTTCATAATTCTTATGGTTCGTGGTCAGGATGTATTTGATATCATCGGCATTATTTAATAAAAAGGTTGGCTCGCCCAGTTTTAGTTCTACCCAGTCGTCATATTTTTGGGCGTTTTCTAGCAGGAAATTCAATTTGTTGCGGAGGAAATCCGGCAGATTTCCCAGCAGCGGGTAGCCGGAGGGGCCATGTGTCGTCAGTGTTTTCATCCTATTCATCTCAGCAAATTGTTTG
>JAUIFT010000008.1 GCA_030430345.1 Calditrichia bacterium
TGTCCGGCATTTGCTGCCGGACGGGCAATCGCCTCGCGCAGTTCTTCCGGCTGCATAATCGGGACTATTTCTCCCCGGGCGGCAATTGTCTGGTTCAAGAGCGGATGGGCCTGGGTTTCCCCAAGAAAATCGCTGCGCAGGGTGAGTATTATGGATATTTTCGGCGCTGCACTCTCTGCCGCCTGCAGGAGGGTATTGAGAAAGGCGCTGCGTTGTTCTTCATCCTTACAGAGGGTATAGACCTCTTCGAATTGATCCACTAATACCACCAGCGGCGTATTATCGTGTGCCGGCAGTAGCTCGGCAATGCGCGTCAGACCGTCATAAATCCCCTCAGTATTTGCCAGGGCCAGCTCCTCGGCAAACTCTCGGGTTTTTGCTGCCGGGGCGCTATCTCCGGTGACAATGCGCGCCAGCACCGCGGCGAGGGAACGGAGGGGATTGCTACCCGGCGTCAGCAGGGCCACTCGTGCCTGCTTCATGCCTGGCAACGGCCGGCGAGCTAATTCGGGAATTAAGCCGGCGCGGGCCAGGGAGGATTTCCCGGAGCCGGAAGGGCCGAGGATTGGCAATAAGCGCAGGGGAGCGGAGGCGCCGGGCGCCGGATCGTGCAAGTCCCGGAATTTTTCCCAGAGCAGGTTGGTGAGTTTCTCCCGCCCGAAAAAACGATCGGCATCGCTTTCCTGAAAGGCGCTCAGACCGATATAGGGATTGGGGCCAATGTCCGTAGCTTTGCCGCTGGTGGTTGCCGGACTGTCAATGGTGTGCCCGCTCTGGTAAATGGTAATATGATTTTCATCGCCGCTAACAATCACATTCCCGATCGCGTCATTATTAATCGCAATCTTTCTGGTAGATTTTTTCCCCTTACGACTGGCCATATTTATTCCACGCTATTTTCTAAATTCTAATTGGTAATATTGGCGCCGCCCTTGCAGGGCTTTTAAAAATATTATTCATACCCGGCCCGGATTATCATCCGGGCCTATTGTATGGCGCCCTTGCAGGGCTCTGGCTTGGCAAGCCCCTACACCCCAATCCTATAACCACCACACTCAAACCCACCCAACAACTAAACCCGCCAGGGCGACCCAAAATAGCCCAGGACGCGAGTCCCGGGCGGGCAAAAGAAAACAACCACAAAAATGATCGTATCATCCATATTATTATCGTACAAATCGGTTAGAATGAGAGAAATTATCGTTTTACCGCCTAATTCGCAAGAGAAAACCAGTGTGAAAAGCGTTAAGTGATATTACAGTGGAAAAATCACCAATATCTAAAACAGAGAGGCTTGCAAAGACTGTGAATATTCCCTTTATTGCATTTATTCCAAAATCATCAAGTAAAGGTGGAGACATGGCAAAGAAGAAGAAAAAGCATGCCGGGGACCGCTCGGTGACGGTTGGAGGGAATCTCTCCAGTAGTACCATCATTACCGGCGACGGCAATACCGTGATCAGCGGCAACGAAAATACTGTATCGCAGGCGATCCCCGCCCCGGCGGCGGAAAATGAGCAGGCAGCAGCGCGGAAAATCAAAATTTTATTTCTCGGGGCCAATCCTCTCGGCACCACTAAACTTCGTCTCGATGCAGAAATACGCGACATCGATGAAGGATTGCGCCTTTCCCGCTGCCGGGAGCGCTTCGAACTGGTGCAGCGCTGGGCGGTGCGGGTGGAGGATTTACGGCGGGCGCTGCTGGACGAAAACCCGCAGATCGTTCATTTCAGCGGGCATGGCATGCGCGGCACCCGCGATGCCGGCGCTCCGGCGCTTGCCCGGGACATTGAACAAATTGAAAAAGAAACCCGGGAGAGCTGGATTTATCTGGAGGACCGCAGCGGCAAACCGCACCCGGTCAGCGAAGTGGCGTTGTCCGGCCTGTTCGAAATTTTTCAGGATGAGATTCAATGCGTGGTCTTGAACGCCTGCTTTTCGGAAGGGCAGGCGACCGCGATCAGCCGCCACATTCCTTACGTGGTCGGGATGCTGAAAGCGATCGGCGATCCCGCCGCCATCGCCTTTTCCACCGGCTTCTATGATGGCCTCGGGGGAGGATTAGATTACCCGAAAGCTTTCGCCCTCGGCTGCAATGCCATCCAACTGCACAACATCCCTGAGCACCTCACCCCCATCCTGAAAAACAGCTAATGCGTCCTATGCCGAAGGCATCACACGCATTTTAATCCTTCTATGCCGAAGGCATTACATAGCAAAACCCGGGGTAATTACCCCGGGTTTCTCAAGTCATCCACATCTCGCAGAGAAGTCCACTAAAACAGCAATCGCTGGTGTCCGCTCACCCTAAAAATCCCCACCCAGCGAAATATACCAGATCGGCTTACTGGAACCGGCAAGATCATACTGCCAGGCCATATCGATGCGCACCAGGAAGTAGAGGAAAAAGATCCGCGCGCCAATGCCATAGCCGCTGATCAGATCCTTAAAGGCGCGATCACCATTCTCATTAATGTGAGTACCGCGCCATTTCGAGTTGCTATACCAGTTTTCACCGGGATCGTAGGCGGTGCCAATGTCATAGAAGATCGCCCCGCGAATGTTGAAGAAGCGAATCGGCGGGAAACCGAGACCGAGGAACTGGATCAACGGGAAGCGGAATTCCATGTTGCTGAGAAGGTAACGGCTGCCTTCCCCTTCGTAGTAATAGGCGCCCCGCAAGGGCGTTACAAAGCTGGAGAAGAAGACATCATCGATGTTGTCGGTGCGCAGCCTGCCCCGGGATTTATAATTGATCCAGTTGTCGATGCCGCCAAGGAAGAAGCGTTGCGGGTTTTCCCCGAAACTGGCCGCACCGCTGAGGCGAAACGCAAAGCTGTATTCGCGGTTCAGCTTGATGTATTTCCGGTAATCGGCAAAGACGGTGCGGAAATCCAGGCCATCGTCGTTGTATTTCGGACTGGCCAGGAAGTTAAAGGCATAGCGGCTGCCGTTGATCGGGCCGGTGTAGCCCCATTGAGTGTTGTCATGAACATATGCAACGGATGGCAGCAGCGTCGAAACCTTTTGATCTGGAACGTTGACGGTGAGGTTCTCCAGTAAAATGTTGTACCAAACCAGGCTAAATTCCAGACGATTGAATTTGCTAAATGGATACTGGGCGAGAAAGTTAAAACCGTAATTACGATAGCGCTGGAAATCAAATCCATTCCGGCTGAAGAAATAAGCCTGATGATACCCACCGAAGCCGTAGGTCATTCGTTTCTTCTGATAGAGGTAGAGCAGGCTAAGACCGCTATTCTTCAAATCGGAAAGCAAGTTTACATCGAGCAGGATTTTATGATCGCCGAGCAGGTCGCTAAATAAGAAGCTGGTATATCCCGCAAAGCCAAAGAAGGTGTTATAGCCGGCGGAACCGGTGACGATATCCGGACTAAATTTCAGCTTATATTTGCGAATCTTGAAATCACCGTTTTCATCGCGGAAATAGTTCTCGCTGAGCGCAACGGTCTTTTGATCTTTCTCTTTTTTATTCCGGAGCCGCTGCGTGCTGAAGACGAAGTTGCTGTAATCCGCGGGAGAATCGCCGGCGAGTTTCTGCTTGTCTTCCATCTCTTTCTTTTCTTTGGCGTCCGGCTTCCAGTCGCGGGCATAAACCGGCAGTTCCTCTTCGAGCGTTTCATCCCGGAACTGGGTGTTTTTAACTTCCTTCGGTTCCATTTCCAGGGGATTGTTCAGCACGAATATATCGAAGCCACCCTGATTGAGTGCGGAAAAGGTCAATTTATTCGCATTACGATCCCAGGTCATGTGCGCAACGCCGGTAATGATATTGGTAATCGGATAGGTCTCGCCAGTTTCATGCTGGTAGAGATAGATATTCTTAATACCGCTTTGGTTAGAGATATAAGCGATTTTACCGCCATCCGGGGAAAAGATCGGATTCTCTTCTTCCCAGGGAGTGTTGGTAATCCGCTCAATCTTCCGGGATTCAATATCCATTGTGTAGATGTCGCGACCTTCATAATCAAAGGTATGCATTTCAAAACCAGCCGGCACTTTGGAGGGATCGGTTTGCTCCCGGCGGTCGCTGGTAAATACGAGCGTTTTACCATCTGCTGACCAGGAAGGGTAATCATCGGAGAAATAATCGTCGGTCAGGCGGGTTAGCTCTTCTGTCTTTAAATTGAACAGGAAGAGGTCACTTTTACCATGCTTAACGCCGACAAAGGCCACGCGCTCACCATCCGGCGCCCAGGCAACGGTGTAGATGCCTTCCAGATCCGGAATGAATTGTTCTACATCGCCGGACTTAATATCGACAATACTCAGGGCGTCTTTCGGGCCGCTCTTTGCAGCGAAAATCAGACGTTTACCATCCGGGCTAAAACTCATGCCGGGGCGGAGCAGATGAATCTCTTCCAGATGCTCGGTGCGATCTCCACGAACCAGTGTTTTGATCATCCGGCCATCGACAGCGGACATCAGGAAAAGGTTGATGTAACCATCTTCATCAGCGATGTAGGCAACTTTATCGCCATTGGGAGAAATCGTCGGGGCATAGTTGTAGCTGTTGGTGGCCTGCGTGTGGCGGGTAAGGGCCTTGGCAAACTCTACCGGCTCCTGGCGATCTTCTACATCCGGCCAGTATTCTTTTTTCAGTTGGCGATGCCACTTCTCCGTCAATTCCTGGGAATCCAATCCTAAAGCGGATTTCAATACGCGGTCGAAAACAACCTTGCCGCGGGTTTTGTGGAGAATTTCGGAGATCTTCTGGCGGCCGTAAGTCTTGGCAATATATTTGAGCAGGTTGCAGCCACCCTGATAGGGGAGACGAAAAGCAAGGGTTTGCACATTCGGCATATAGCCGTTCAATACAGCATCGCGAACAATCATGTCATGATCAGTTTCCCAGCCGACGGATTGAAACTACGCCAGGCCTTCCGAGAACCATAGCGGGGGCTGGGTGACTTCCCCGGCGACCAGCGATTGCACCGATCCGCCATAAAGTAAATCATTCATTACGGCATGAACCAATTCGTGATGAAGGGTGTGGCGAAATGCCTTGTAATCCCCTTCGAAAGGCAGGGTAATCCTGTTTTTGAACAGTTCCGTCACACCCTTGGTGAACTCGCTCAGGTATACATCAATGATGTTCGTTTGCCGCCAGTCATGATGAGAATTATAGACAATCCAGGCGATCCGATCGCGAATTTCAAAATTGAAATCCCGCTTCAACTGCACATAGGCGGTTTCCGCGACAGCAACAGTAAACTCGGCGATCTCTTCTCCACCATCGTAAAAGTAGACATCAAAATGTTCGGATTGAATGTACCGCCATTTGAAGTTCTTGTAGCGAACTTTATTCTTGCCAAAGCCAAAAAGGTTGCTGCCAGTCGCTAAAATGAGAAAAATGAAAAAAACTGAAAAGTACTTGAACAATTTCATTACTTCCTCCGGGGAATGTTACAATGATTCTGCTCGATCAAGATATCGTCTTAATATATAGGAGAATGTAAGCAAGAAAACAAGTAATGAAATACCCAAAAGGTGGCATAATTCAGTATTTAAAACATTTTGGGCGCTTGGTTTGGGGTAGACCGGAAAAAAATTGTAGGTATATAAAATGGACAGCAAAAATGAGCAGCGAAAACCGGTTTTTAGCGAAATAATCAGGAATTTCAGGCACTGCTTTGTTTTTAGCGGAAAGATCAATAAAATCTGACACTTTTCAGGGATTGGACAAACGCGCAAATGCGCAGTTGAGAAAGCCGCTTTGTAACTCAGAATGTTTATTAATTTGCATGTCTGCTAAACTTGAAATTATTTAATTGATTGAATCTTAACGGATTATGATGTTTGGTTGCGCAAGAAATCTGGAGTCTTTTATATGAAATGGGTAAAGTTTATTATTTCCGCATCAATTACCCTGGCTTTATTCTACCTGCTGAATTTCCCGGTAATAGAAAAAACGCCGTTTGCAATTGGGGATTTTGCCAATCCTTACAGTGGTTTCTGGCAAAATGGAGAGATGATCGAAGAGCGGTTGGATGACCGGGAGATTCCCGGACTGCAGGAGTCGGTGATCGTTCAGTGGGACAATCGCGGGGTACCCCATGTGTTTGCCCGGAACGCGCATGATCTTTATTTTGTGCAGGGATATTTGACTGCCCGCGACCGCCTCTGGCAGATGGATATTATCACCCGTGCCAGCGCCGGCCGGGTAGCGGAAGTGATTCCCGAACGGGTAGAATTTGATCGCTATCGCCGCCGCACCGGCATGCTCTATGCCGCGGAAGTGGCGGTAAAAGCGGCAATGGCAGATGAAACCTCCCGCCTGGCAATGGAAGCATTAAGCGATGGCGTTAATGCCTGGATCGATCAATTGACGCCGGCAAGCTATCCGCTGGAATTCAAAATTCTGAATTATGCGCCGGAAGCCTGGTCTCCCCTGAAATCCGCATTACTGTTGAAATATATGTCCTGGAACCTGTCTGCGCGGAACAATGAGGTGCTCTGGTCCCGCACCCGCACGGCGCTTGGGGACAGCGTAATGAGTGAACTGTTTTTTCACGAGCCCTTAAATATGAAAACAATTATTCCCGATGATACTCCCTGGGAGTTCAAACCGCTGGAAGCCCCGTCGGCGCCGGATTCCCTGTTCTCGGCAACCATGCTCGCCTTTGAGAATATGCTCCAACCGGCAGCGGACCTCGGTAGCAACAATTGGGTGGTGGACGGCAGCAAGACACTGAGCGGTTATCCCATTCTCAGTAATGACCCGCACCTGGGATTAAATCTGCCCTCTATTTGGTATGAGATGCAGTTGGTTGCCCCGGAAATAAATGTCTATGGCGTCACCCTGCCCGGCGCGCCGGGCGTGGTTATCGGCTTTAATGAAAATATCGCCTGGGGCGTTACGAACGCCGGTGTTGATGTGATGGACTGGTACCAAATGCACTTTCACCCGGAAGATCCCTGGAAGTATCGTTTTGGGGATGAATGGCGGGAAGCAACGCCGCGGATTGAAGAAATACATGTGCGGAATAGTGAAACAGTTATTGATACGATTGCGATGACCCATCTCGGGCCGGTCTCCTACCGGGAAGGAGAGGAATCTCTTCTTGATGCGATTCCATCCGGAATGGCATTGCGCTGGGTTGCTCACGATCCTTCGCTGGAGGTAAAGGCGTTCTGGTTGCTCAATCGCGCCGTTGGTTATAATGATTTCGTAGAAGCACTCTCTTTCTACGATTGTCCGGCACAAAACTTTGTCTTTGCTTCCCGGCATGGGGATATCGCCATGCATCATCATGGGAAAATTCCGTTGCGCTGGAAACACCAGGGCCGCTTTATTAGCGATGGCAGTAATCCGGCTTATGAGTGGCAGGGATATATTCCCAGGGAACATATTCCGCACGCGAAAAACCCTGCCCGTGGTTTTCTGGGATCGGCCAATCAAAATCCGGTAACTGACCGTTACCCGTACCAGATGTATGGATTCTACGCCACTTTTGAACGGGGCGCGCGCATACATGAACGTCTGCTCGAAATGAACAATATTACCCCGGAAGATATGATGGCATTGCAGAATGACAATCTCAACCTGCATGCCCGCGCCGCCCTGCCGGCAATGCTCTCCTCTTTACAGGATGAGGAGCTATCCCTCTTCGAATACCGGAACCTGGAATTGCTGCAGCAATGGAATTATGAGAGCCATCGCGATTCCATCGCGCCGATCATTTTTCAATATTGGTGGAATAATTTTCAGAAACTGGTCTGGGAAGATGAATTTTCGCATCCGGAGTTTGGCCAGTTAAAATTTCCCCGGAAAGATGTAACCATCGATCTCCTGCTCAATGAACCGGACAGCCGCTATTTCGACAACATTCTTACCGAGGACTATCCGGAGACCCTCGCTGATATACTGTTGCTCTCCTTCCAGCGAGCCGATCTGGAGCTTTCCGAAGAGTTAGGGCAATTTAGTGAAGACTGGCGCTGGGGAAAAAGCCGTGGCACCGATATTACCCATCTCGCCCGGATACCAGGTATGAGCCGCCTGGCGCTGAACACCAACGGCAACCGCGGGATTGTCAATGCCACCGGAAAAACACATGGGCCTTCCTGGCGGATGGTGGTGGCCCTGGGCCCGGAGGTAAAAGCCTGGGGTATTTATCCCGGCGGGCAGTCCGGCAATCCCGGTTCAGCCAATTACGATGCATTTATCGATGATTGGGTGGAAGGACAATATTACGAATTAATCTATTTGAAATCCCCCACGGAAACCCATCCCGATGTAGTTGCTAAAACCATTCTGAAAGGAGGGGGACAATGAGCGTGCTGCTCTTGATCGTATTGATCTTCGCCCTGCAATTTTTTACGCCGTATTGGTGGTGGATTATCGTTGCGCCGCTTGTTTACGGGCTGCTTATTGCCAGAAGTGGCTGGCGGGCATTTGGCGCCGGTTTTCTTTCCGGCGGCCTGGCCTGGTTGCTGATGAGTGTTTACACGGCAAAAAATGGCGGGGTGCTGGTGCTTGGCCGGGTGAATAATATGCTCAATCTTCCCCCGGATTCTTTCGTGATGTTTTTGGTTTGTGCCGGCCTCGGGGTGCTTTGCGGGGGATTCGGCGCATTAACCGGTTATCTCTTCAAAGATTTGTTCCGCAATTCATCCGAAGCGGATGAAAAATCCAGTGAGGTTTCACTTGGGTAAAAAGTTGTATGCAATGGCAGTAAAAGTAGCAGATATGACAAATAGCATCGGCATTACGCTAATAACCCTTATCACCTTTTTTAGTTGTGAGTCACCGCACGGCGGCCCGCAACGAATTGCTTTGGACGGTTACTTCGATCCGGACACACAAAGCTATGCGTTCGTTATTCCCAACCTCAAGCCGGTCAGCGGCGTGGCCGGGTTAAGCGCAAAAGATTGCGCAGTCTGCCATCAAACAATTTACAAGGAATGGCAGAATTCCACTCATGCCAGTGCTTTGCGGGACATTCAATTTCAGTCGGAAATCACCAAACCGGATTCTCCGAAATGGCTTTGCCTGAATTGCCACACGCCACTGCAAAACCAGCGGGAACGCATCATTACCCATTTAGAGGATAATGACGTTTTTAAACCGGTTTCCGTCGCGAATCCTCACTACGATCCGGCCCTGGAGCAAGAAGCTATTACCTGTGCAACCTGCCATATCCGCATGGATGAAGCAAGCGGCGAGAGTTACATCATCGGCCCGAATGGGAGTGGAAATTCGCCACACCCGGTTCGGCAGGATCGCGCATTTCTGCGGAATATGTGCCAGCGCTGTCATAATCCGCAAGGGGAAGGACTGACCCCCAACCTGATCTGCTGGTTTTATACCACCGGCGAGCTGGCCGAGGGACAGCCTCATCTTAGGGAAAAATTCGGCCGGGAAATGGATTGCGTCGATTGCCATATGCCCGAAGAGCAGCGCCTGGTAGCGGACATTTATACTGACTTGCCGGCGCAGCAAGTGAATCAGCATCACTGGACCGGCAGCGGCATTCCGAAATGGTATGAGGGATATGATTCTCTATTAGCCCGGGGATATAAGTCCGGACTGGATGTCGCGTTCGAGTTCGGAAAAACAACGGGCGATTCTTTGCCAATAACAGTACTGTTGACAAACGCCCGGGCCGGGCACTACCTGCCCTCCGGAGATCCCGAACGCTTTCTGCTGGTCGTGGCAAGCTTGTATGATCGTACCGGAAAATTACGCGCACGGGATAAATACCGCATCGGCCAGGATTGGATTTGGAATCCTGCCCGGAAGATGGGAGATAATCGCCTGAAACAGGGAGAAACCCGGCGATGGCGTCCGGCCATTTCTGGCGGCAATGATAGTAATACTCTTGAAGTGCTCGTGTTACACGTACGGTTAAATACAAAAACTGCCGAGTATATTATCGCCGCGGAAAATGTTGATGAGCAATTATTTGAGAATGGGCAGCACTATGTCTCGAATGCCATTGATTATTACCCCTTCGCCAGTTTTGTTTACAAGGCGTCGATCGATATAAATTCCCGCCAAACGACGATTGTGAGTTCAAAGGAATTGATCGAACTTTCGAAATTAGAAAAAGGCAAATCCTTGGACGAAAGACTTTATTAAGTTCAGAGTTCAGAGTTGCTCATTTTTCCACTTTCCCATTTGTTCCCTCCTCTAAAAACTCCATCGGTTTGAATAGGTCTCACTTTCAACAAAATGAAATTCCCCCAAGAAGCGGATGCGCCCAGTTTGGCTGGTTGCTGGAGGAATAAGTGCACAGGGGCTGACCAGCGATAGTATTCCAATCTGATGATATATAAATTAGATTTTTATTTTTCTCCGGAAATCCCGGATCATTTGCGAGATGATCCGGGATTAAAAAGTATTCTGCGGCGCAATTATTCGTAGCGCAGGCTTTCCACCGGATTGGTGAAAGCCGCCCGAATGGCGTGATAGCTAACGGTTAGCAGAGCAATGGTCAGGGCGAGCAAACCGGCAAGGATAAAGACGCCGGGCCCGACATCAATGCGATAGGCAAACTCAGCTAACCATCGATTGGCGGCAAAATAGGCGATCGGTATGGCAATAACGAAGGCAATGAGAATCAAGCGGGTAAAATCTTTTGAGATCAACATCACCAGGTTCGGCGTTGTTGCGCCAAGCACTTTCCGGACGCCAATTTCTTTTGTACGACGCTCTGCGGTAAACGAGGCCAGTCCGAGCAAGCCCAGGCAGGCGATAAAAATTGCCAGCATGGTAAAGTAACGAATAATTTTTCCCAGCTTTTCTTCCTGGGCGTATAATGTTGCCAGGTTCTGATCCATGAACTGGTAGTTTAAGGGCCAATCAGGAACGAAACGGTTCCAGGTTGCTTCGATGTGAGCGAGAGTTTCGCGGACATTGCCGGTGGTCATTTTCACCGCGAATTTGCCGCCGCCAAAGCGAATCACCAATGGTTTCAAGGGCTCCTGTAGGGGACGGAAGTGGAAATCTTTAACGACGCCGACAACCTGTCCGCTGGTAATCACCGATCCGTCTGTATTGACGTGATCAATCTTTTTGCCTACCGCTTTATCTTCCCAACCGAGCATAGCGACAGCGGTTTCGTTGAGGATGAAGCTGGAAGTTGAGTCCGCGGAAAACTCCGGACTAAATGGCCGGCCGTCGAGCATTTCCAGGCCAAGCACGTCAACAAAATCATGATTCACCCGCATAGTGCCCAGCCACTGATGTTGATCGCGGGGGATACCTTCCACGATGTAAGCGTTTTCCACGCTGTTTTCCGAGCCGGGCACGCTGCCGCCCACCGCGGTGACGCCGTGGATGGCCGGAGATTTCATCAATTCATTTTTAAAAGGGACAAACTGGTTCCAGATGCCGCCATACATATTGAAGAGAACAATTTGCTCTTTGTCAAAGCCAAGATCTTTATTCTTCAGGTAATCCAGTTGATTATAAATGACCCCGATGCAAATGAGCAGAGCGATTGAAATGACAAACTGGCTGGTGACTAAAATCTCTCGCAGACGGGAGCTGCCGGCACCGCGGCTAAGTGCCCCTTTGAGCACTTCCACCGGGCGAAATGCTGAGAGGAAAAACGCCGGGTAGCTGCCGGACATAATGCCGACGAGCAGACCGAGTACAAAAAGCCCGCCAAGTACCAGGGCATTATCAAAATAGTTTACCTGCAGCGCCTTTCCGGTCAGTTGGTTAAACCAGGGCAAGGCAAGTTCGATGAGGATAACCGCGGTTACCATCGAGAGAAAACTCAGCAGGAGCGCTTCTCCGAGAAATTGTTTCATCAACGTCCAGCGGTAGGCGCCGAGCACTTTCCGCATGCCGACTTCACGCGCGCGCCCTGCCGAGCGTGCCGTGGCGAGGTTCATGAAATTGATGCAGGCGATCAGGAGAATCAGTCCGGCAATCGCGGAAAAAACATAGATGTAGGCCATGTTATTATTCGGCTCAAATTCCAGTTCAAGATGGGAATGAAGATGAATATCTTCCATCGCTTGCAGCGACAGGGAAACGCCGCCTTCCTGCAGAGAGGAGGGATAATGCCGTTGAACGAACTCTGGTAGTTGCGCTTCCAGGCGTTGAGCCGTTGCTTCATCCGGCAGCAATAGATAGCTCCAGGCAGCCACCCAGGCCCAGTTATTGTCGAAGCCCTGCCAATTGTTCCACATCGCCCGCATTCCTTCAAAGGAAGCGATAAAGTCGAATTTCATATGGGAGTTGCTGGGGAGATCACGAATAACCCCAGCAACTTCAAAGTCGGTGCCATTGTTATAACGAATAGTCTGTCCCATCGGGAGAACGTCCCCAAAATATTTTCGGGCAGTGCTTTCGGTGATGATAACATGATTAGGGCTTGTCAGTGCCGTTTCCGGGTTGCCCAGGAGGAATTCAAAGGTGAAAATATCAAGAATGCTGGCATCGGCAAAAAGGAATTCTTCTTCCAGGTAACGTTGATCCTCGTAGCTAATCATGGGCGTGTTGCCCCAGCCATGTGGATTGTATATTTTCGCCGCGGCAATAATTTCCGGGAAATCCGCCATCAATGCCGGGGTTACCGGCCAGGATACCGTCGCCGTGCTGGAGACGGAATTTCCCATGGTCAGATGGCCGTTCAGGCGGTAAATGTGTGGGCTGTTTTCGTGAAATTTGTCATAGCTGAGTTCGTCTTGCACGTAGAGCAGCATGAGCAAACAGGCCGCAATCCCGATTGCCAATCCGGCAATGTTAATCACTGAATAAAACTTGTGTTTAATGAGATTGCGAAAGGCCACTTTAATATAGTTTTTAAACATAGGCCAATTCTCCTTTGGTTATAATCCTTTGCTGCTGCTACGGCAAAACTGCAAACTTGTTGCTTTTCCCCTGAGGTAACTGCAATTATTCCTGATCGTTAGCGGCTCTAATTTCCACCCAGTCATATTCCAGTCCCCGCGCCAAATGAGCGGCGCGCTCCCGGCTGGTCATTCGTTCCACAACGTGTAAGGCGGCATCCATGCCGGCAGAAAGCCCGCCGGATGTGATGATCTTACCATTATCGACATAGCGAACATTGCGCACGATGGTGATATTCGGCGCGGCATTGGCCAGGCCGTTGACGAGATGCCGGGTAGTAGTTGCTCGCAGGCCGTTTAGCAATCCCGCCTTGGCGAGAATGTAGGCGCCATTGCAGACCGAGAGCACGATTCTGGCGCTTGCAGATTTTTCCCGCAACCAACGTTGCACTGCGGGGTCTTCCTGGGTTGCCAATACGTTCCCGCCGGGGATGAGGAGAATATCGGCGGGCGGATGATCCTCCAGGGTATATTGCGGGACAACCTGCATACCGTAAACCGTGCGAAGCTGCTCGGTATTTTTTGCCACTGAAAAGACCTCAAAGTGAGCACCGCCGAAGACCTCCCAGGGGCCGGTATAATCGATGATTTGCACCCCTTCAAAAACCAGCACAGCAACACGCAACGCTTCTTGTTGCTGCTGCTGTCCGGCTGCTGGTTGATTTTGATCGATTGTTTTTAAGTCAACATATTGCATGCCGCATTCGCCACAATAGCCGGGTTCTTCATAGATTGTTTCCAGGCAATTATGGCCGCAGGGCGGGCAGACGTATTGAATTTTTTCATTTTCCTGGGCGATAAGCGAGGTGCCGGAAAGGATGAGAAATAGATATAAAATGGCTGCATTAATTTTCTGCATACTGGGCTCCGATGATAATTATCCGTTATCCGATATTCGTTTTGTGGGAGAATAATATTGAAATGTAGCCTGAAAATCGTCCGTTTGGCTTCAGTTGGACGCTTTTCTATGAAAATTTTCCAGGAGAAAATGAAGGAACTGCTTAATTGATGCGGGAGCCGTTCAGGGAAGTGGTATTCAGTGAGAATTGTTTCTTGTATTGATTCGGCGTCATCAAAACATGCTTTTTGAAAATAGCATTGAAAGTCGACTTCGAATTGAAGCCGGAATCGTAGGCGATCGCCAGAATGGTCAGATGGTGGCAGGCAGGATCGGTCAGCTTTTCCCGGGCAGAATTGACCCGGTATTCGTTAATGAAGTCATAGAAGTTCTTTTTCAATCCATGATTTAATACTACGGTAAGATCTTTCGGTTTGATCTTCAGTCTTTCGGCCAGTTTTCCAAGGGTGAGCTCCGCATCGAGATGGGGTTGCTCGCTGTCCATCAATCTGGTTAGCTGGTGGCTGTAGCGGAGGAGATCCGGTTCGGAAATACTGCGGGTATATTCTGCCGGCTTTGCTTCTTGTTGTCTGGTCATTCGCTGAAAGTACAACACTTCAAAACAGAAAGCATACATGAAAATTGCGATTAGCAGCCAAAGGGGGTAGTAAGTATAGTGAGCCATGGCGAGATCGAAAAAGATAAGATTGATAGCATGAATAACTGCCCAACCGGCAAAAAATAGCGACATGATAACAAGGAATTTTTGTGGCCAGAATGTCCCGCTTAATAGTTTCCGAAATGTAGCGTCAGTCTTCCCTGCTAAGTTTCGATAAGCAGCGAAGATGTAAACAAAAGCGAGGACAATCGCAATACTTTGTTCCCAATTGTAGATCGCCAGTGTTTCCGGGGCAAGATAGACGGCTTTCTTTTCCCCCGCCGGCATCAGAAACATTGTCGCCTGATGGATAAGACCTAAAAGCAGCGGCAGAAAATGCAGATATTCTCTGCGGAAAATTTTTCCCGGAGGGTTAAGTATCGCACGGGTATAAAAATAAATCGCCGGACCGAGGATAAGAATGAAGGAGATTGGGAGAAAAACCAGGGCGGAGCTGTCGGTTAAAAAATAGCTGAAGCTGGCCAGGCGATTTTGAAAAGGATATAAAGCTAACGCGAAAACTATTAACCCGAGGAAGATATTGGCAAAGTTCTGGCGGGATTTCAGGAAGAGCAGAAGTGCAAGGAAGATTCCCATGAGAAATGCCGGATACATCAGGCGGTCATAAATCGTTATATTCTGCTGATTCTGGCGAAAAAAGATCGAAAAAATATTGGCCATCTTCCCGGAAAAGCCCTCTTTAACGGGAATTAACTGCATACTGCAACTGGGGCAATTGCCGGGAGTATCCAGCACATTGAGGTCGCTGCGGCAGCCGCAGGGGGGACAGTAGTATTCTTGATGTTCATTTTCTGACAGGGCAGTATGTGCTTGATGCGCCGGCATAACCGGGACATTCGCTGCTGCAAAAATAAACAGGAAGATGATAAGGCTCTTCATGAAATTGGTCCGGAAAGATATTTATCCAATAGTTCTGGCTTTGAATAGTATATGCTCAAGGCAGATAATATCAAGTTTTTGTCGCGCAACATTTTCTATTACCGGAAAAAATGCATGGGGGTTTCAATAATGGGAGA
>JAUIFT010000637.1 GCA_030430345.1 Calditrichia bacterium
GGTCGCCTGCTACTTTATGCACCTGATCTCCGAGAAAAACATGATCTATTTAACCCTGGGTATAACCATGGCGTTTTTTCTTTTTATGATCGGAATATTTATTTTCGCTTACTATGGCCAAGAAGGAGTTCACGTTGTCCCTTAAAGCATTTCATATCATTTTCATTGTTGCAGCTATTTTGCTGGCCTTTGGCTTCGGTGGATGGTTGATCTATTACCATATCGAAAATAGTGATTACACCTTCCTGACCCTGGGCATTATTCACTTTATTGCCGGGGCAGGATTGATCGTTTATGGTAAACGATTTCTCCAAAAATTTAAGCATGTCAGCTATATGTAATGCAACATTAAATCGAATTAGTAAGAAAGGAAGGTTAAACGATGACACGGCAAAAAGTCTACTTCTTATTGATACATCTGGCTTTGGTACTGCTGCCCCAGTTCATCTTTGCCTGTGAAAAATGTTTCGGCGCAAAAGATAATTCCTCAACGACACAGGGAATTGGATTTGCAATGTTACTGTTATTGACGATTACCGCCATGGTACTGGGCAGCATTGTCGCGTTTTTTATCTATATGGCGAGAAGAATACGCAAGGTTGAGTCCGGCGAAATTCTTGTCACGGATAAAGGCTACCTGCTGACTCATCCCGGTTTAGTGCGGGAAATAAGAGATTCTAACGGATAAAGGAGTATAACAGATATGCCTGATATTACTCAATACCTGGGACTACCGGAACTGGCCTCTGCCCATGGCGCAGAGATCGATTACATGATCGGGCTGGTGCATTGGTTAATGCTTATTCTCTTTGTTCTCTGGACGCCCTATTTCATTTATGTGCTTTTCAGGTTTCGCCAGAAGAAGAACCCAAAGGCCAGCTACAGCGGCGCCAAGGGCACCTTGTCCAGCTATCAGGAAATCGCTGTTGTGGTTGCCGAACTGGTCTTGCTGTTTGCTTTTGCAATTCCCAGCTGGGCAGAATTGAAGCAGGATTTTCCGGATGAAAAAGACGCAATAGTTGTGCACGTTGTTGCCGAACAGTTCGCCTGGAACGTGCATTATCCCGGCAAAGATGGTATTTTCGGTAAACGCGACGTCAACCTGGTGAACACTCAATTAAATCCGCTCGGCCTGGATCTGAATGATCCTATGGGCGAGGATGATATTATCGTCATCAATGAACTGCACCTCCCGGTCGATCAACCGGTCATTGTTCATTTGACTTCCAAGGATGTTATCCATTCCTTTGCCCTCAATACCATGCGGGTGAAACAGGATGCGATTCCCGGCCTGGACATTCCCGTTTATTTTACCCCGATCAAAGAAGGCGACTACGAGATTCACTGTGCCCAGCTTTGCGGTTTGGGACACGCCCGGATGCGTGGCATCCTGAAAATTCACTCTGAAGCAGGCTATACTGCCTGGATGGATGAAATGATACAGGAACTGGAAGAATACGGACGGTAAAGGATTGATATGAGTTTTAGAAATTATCGGCGGGACGGCTATCAGCCCTTGCTTCATCGATTTGCGCTGCTGACGGCCGCTGTCGCAGTATTCCTCATCGTTGCCGGTGCTACCGTCACCAGCACCGGCTCCGGTGATGCAGTACCGGATTGGCCACTTTCCTACGGCTCACTGAATCCCCCCATGATTGGCGGCATCTTTTACGAACACGGCCATCGCCTTATCGCCGGTTTTACCGGCATTCTGGTGGCGATACTCGCGTTATTACTCTGGCGAAACGAATCCCGTAAATATGTTCGCTATCTCGGGTATGCAGCAGTGGTTGGCGTTATCATCCAGGCGACCCTCGGCGGCCTGCGGGTGTTGTTAATTTCCACGGAATCCGTGCAGGATGCCGCTTTTGCACTGACCGGCGCCTCGGTGGAGCCCACCCGAATTGCCGTATCAGTCACACATGCATTTCTCGCACAATCCTTACTTTGTGCGCTATTTGCTATTGTTTTATTTACTTCCCGAAAATGGATTCAGTGGCAAAACACCCGGGAATTTGCGGAATCTTTGCCGCAAAAAGCAAAAACCATCAGCATCCTATTAACAATCACCATTTTTCTGCAATTAGTGATTGGCGCGTTGGTTCGTCATACGCAGGCCGGATTGGCAATTCCGGATTTTCCGCTTGCTTTCGGGCAATTCATTCCTCCTTTCGGCAATTTGCCCAACAACCAGAATGCCCCCTTCCCGCTTACTGATGGGGAAGTTTTTCTGAAAGTATTGGTGCATTTCGCCCACCGGCTGGTCGGCTTCCTAATTTTTGGGCTGGTAACATACCTGTATATCAAGTATCGCAAATCGCCAATTGCCGGGAAATTTTATTCGGTGTTAATGGGATTAACATCCTTGCAAATTATCCTCGGTGGTATTAATATCTGGAGTGGTAAATCTGTACTGGCAACGATTCCACACGTCGTTGTCGGCGCATTGATTCTGGCAAGCAGTATACTGGTCAGCTTATGGGTTTATCGCATGCAGCGCGGTCAGTCAAAATCATCCGCATCGGTGAAGAACCTCCCCGAGCACGAGCTGGTCACCGCTGGAAATTCTTAATTGTTCTATCAGTAAACTTTAGATTTAGAAGTATTTATGACTACAATCAAACGCGCATTTCCACTCCTCCTTTCTGCCCTGGTCATTTTAATTGCCATGTCCTGGCTCATCTTCTGGGGACAGATGCAAAGAAGCAATCCGGATAAATTTTACGGCGAAGAAGACGACGTGCTTCGGGATTTTGGCCCGGTTGCCGAGTTTAATCTTACCGAGCGCAGCAATAAACCGCTGGGCCTCGCCGATCTG
>JAUIFT010000638.1 GCA_030430345.1 Calditrichia bacterium
AACCGGGTAGATATCGGCAATGGCCCCAAAGTCCTCTTCCCATTTTTCTTCCCAGGGCGCTGCGCGCTTTTGCGGATAGGGATGGGTTACATAGGCAATACCGGGTAAGGCGATGGGATTATCCCGCACATAAGAGATATCATAAGCCCAATTTAATCCTCCCACCAGCGGAATGACCGCGCGGTCATGGGCGTAGATAATGTGAATAATGTCTTCCATGATGGCCTTGTGTTCTTTCCAACTCAAGCGCCCCAGTTTGCCCTGGTAAGCGGTTGGCTCGTTATACACTTCGTAGAATGCTACTACCGGATTGCCCTTGTACCGCTCGGCGATGGTTTTCCAGAAGCGGAAAGTTTCCCGCTTGCTGGTGTCATACATCGGGTGCTGGAACATCTCCGTGCGTAAATTCCCGATGGAATGCCAGTCGATAATCACATACATTCCCAGTTCTCCCGCCCACTGAATGCCTTTGTCGAGCAGCGCCAGGTAATCTTTTTCTCCGCGCTCCCGCCAGGCCCGCGGATGCACCGGAAAACGCACAATATTGGCATTCCAATCGCGGGCGGCCTGGAAATACGCTTTGTTCCACTGCCCTGCTTTTTCCAGGCGATCGGGGTCGGAAAAAGACACCCCTCGGAAAATCATAATATTTCCCCCATCATCGACGAATTGATTGCCATATACTTTGATCAGCGGCAGCTGCTGCCCGTCCGCGGCACCCTGGCGAGCCTGCACGGTAACGCTGCCATAAATCAGCAATATCAGGACGAGCATCCCGGGCAGTTTAAAGGTATTCGTCATTGCCTAATCTCCTTCTCGTTTTATCAGACAGGCCAGGTCGCGGACAAAGGAAGGCACTGTCAGGATTAACTCGCCGTCCGGGGAGGTTTTTTCGCGGGATTTATTCTTCAGGAATACGCCTTTTTGTGGATCATACCAGCTAATTTCGTAGCTGCCGGAAGGCAGTCCGGACACTTTTTGCCGGAAAACACCAACGGCGCTTAATTCCTTCCCCTCTCCAACCACCGACCATTGGTAATCGAGATTCTTGAACCAGAGGGCACAATTGCCGCCGCTTTCGATGCTACGCACCAGGCAGGCAGCCTGTTCTGCCGGCTGCCCGGAAAGAATACCGGGCGGCAGGGTGCGGAAACGTAAATTGCCCGCCTTGATTTCCAGCGCCCCGGCAAAATCCGCCAGATGGCGGTATTTTTCCCAGACATTATGGGGATCTATATAATTGTCCCACCACCAACTGAGTGGTATCACCGGGGTTTCGCTGAACCAGCCGGCCCAGATGCTGTTATGAACACCGATGTGCTCGGGGTCCTGTTGGTAGGTGCGGTCCGCCCCGCGAAATTCGATCCCGAATTCTCCCAGGATAAACGGCTTGCGGTAATATTCCACCGCCAGTTCGTGTAAATCGATCACATGGGCAGCCATATTCACCGAATTATAAACATGATACATCACGTAATCCATCGCCGGGGCGTTGAAGGCATCGACCAGTTTTTCCGGATAGTTTCGGGTGCTGCTGGAAGAAACCATGCGGCGGTGAACATCCGTTGTTTTGATAAACTCTCCCATTTCCACATGCCAGCGGTTTACCGGAATCGCTTTCCCGGCCATTAAATCTGCTTCATTGTAGAATTCCCAGGTCGCCAGCTGCGCGCTATGGCCGTGGCGGGAAATGAGATATTTATACTTTTGTTTAAATAATTCTTTCGCCTGCGCATTAGTGAAAAGATCTGCGCCGGTTTCGCAGGGGCCACCGTTTATTTTGTTGTACGGATTGTCCAGCCAGCGGTTTTCCTTGAAAAAACCATGCCCTTTCTGGGCAATGCCATGATAATCCATACAGAGGATGACAAAAATTTCATATTGCTCTGCCAGTGTCAGAATTTCATCCAGGCGGCGGGCGGTATCGAGATTATAGCGCCCCAGGCCGGTTTCCTGCCATTCAAAAGAGAGGTTCCAGGGGCACATCCAGAGGCGGGTAACAGTCATCCCCGCCGCTTTCATCTTCTTGAAATAATACTCATAATCCCCTGCCCAACAGACGTTGATTCCCAGGGCACGGAAGGGTTCGCCGCTTTCGTAGCGGAAGATACCTGGCGTTTCCGCCAGCGTCAATCCGCCTTGCCGGGACGCGGGATTGGCGGCAACGGCCACACTCAATTGTTCTACACGCTTCCCATCGATCACCACGCTGAAGTGATAGCGGCCGGCCAGCTTCGGGGCGAAGCGCGCCTCCCATTGCTGCACGCTGTCTGCGTTTAATCCATTATAAAAAAATGATAAGGTCAGTTCGGAAAAATCCGGCTGCCGGATTTGCAATACCAACTGATTATTGAGCAGATCAAAGGGATTTTCGAAGGGGAGATTTTCCACAAAACGAAAGTAGAGGGTGTTATATTGCTTTCCCCGGGAAGGTGGATCAATCAATACCTCTCCTTTCAAACTTGCTACCAGAAACAACATAATCAGCAATGTTAGTAAACGTTGCGTTGTGATTCTCACCGGTAAGCCTCTTCAAGTTAGTGTTTACTATTTTATCCCGGCTTAGTACCAGGCACTTTTAAAAATTAGCCGCTGATTAGCACGGATTTACACACAATTAGAAAGATTCATGATCATTTTTTAGTAAAACCTTTTATAAATCTGTATTCATCAGTGCAAATCTGTGGCTTCAACAAAAAGTGTCCGGTGTTGAATACGCCGGGGAAAAATCCTTCGCTTGCCAATCTTATTTCACATAGAGCATCTTGCCAACCAGCGGCCGGGCGTGCGGTTTGTGCAAACGCAGGGAGA
>JAUIFT010000639.1 GCA_030430345.1 Calditrichia bacterium
CAGTGATGCCGAAGCAATCTGCCCCGGCATCACCATCCCATCATCAAACAATTTACAGAAATTTTTCAGAGACTCACACTTTCATTTCCCGCGGTTTGTCCAGATCCGCTTTTGGACGGTACGCCGGCAAAGGCCGTTTGCCAATCGCGGACAGGCAGTGACAGATGCGCTTGAAGGTGCGCTCGATATCGTTATCCAGTCCAATGGAGATACGCACCAATCCCTCGCTCATGCCCATCTCCTTCCGTTCCTCCTCGGGAATTTCCGAAGAAGTGCTATGGCCCGGAGAGCTAAAAAGAGTTTTGAAATATCCCAAACTCACAGCAAGGTATCCGACCTTTTCCTGCTGCATTTTCACCATCAGGCGGTTGGCGGATTGTGTATCCTCCATATCGATGGCCAGCATGCCGCCGTAGCCATAGCCAGGGTTCATCATTCCCGCCATCAAGGCATGTTGCGGATGAGAATCCAGCCCGGGATAAAAAACCTTGTATCCTAACTGCGCCAGATTTTCTGCCAGGTACTGGGCATTTTCGGAATGTTTCTTCATACGAATATGCAGCGAGTGCAGGTTTTTCAGAATACTGGCGGCGCGATAGCTATCCAACACCGGTCCAAGTAACATACTGGCCCCGCTATTCACATCCAGTAATTGGTGAATGAATTCATCGCTGCCGCAAATCGCCCCGGCAACGCAGTCGCTGGTGCCGTTAATAAATTTTGTCAGGCTGTGCACCACGATGTCCGCTCCCAGTTCCAGGGGAGAAAACAGCATGGGACTAAACGTATTATCCACCACCAGTTGAATTTTATGGGCATGAGCAATTTCTCCCAGTGCCGGCAAGTCAGCAATTTCCAGCAGCGGATTGCTCATGGTTTCACAGTAGATCATCCGGGTACGTTTGTTAACCGCTTTCTCCACCGCTTTCAGATCCTGAATGTTGACGAATTTGGTCCGAATGCCTAGACGGGGCAGAAAATTTTTCAACAGGGCGTAAGTGCCGCCATAGATGGTGCGGCTGGCAACAATCTCGTCACCGGTTTTGCAGAGTTGCAGAATGGTATCACTAATTGCTGCCATACCGGAAGCGGTTACCTGGGCGGCTTCCGCGCCTTCCATTCTGGCCAGGGCATTGGAGAGATATTTATTACTGGGATTCCAGTGCCGGGAATAGAGAAAACATCCTTCGATTTCATGATCGAACAATGCTTCCATGGTATCCGGGCTCAAAAAGGTAAATGTTGATGAATCCGTCACGGATGGATTAACACCTCCGTACTCACCAAATACCAGATAATCTTGCACTTTACTGCCAGGATCAAAACTAGCCATGATAAACCTCCTCATATAAAATTAGCTTAATTATGCCTCACCCGCTGGTGATATTTTGGTTTCCTGTTTAAACGTAGATAAAACAATCGAAGTCTTCATTTTGCTCACCCCGGGAATGCGGGTCAGTTTATGGAGCACGAGATCTTCATAGGCGCTGATGTTTTTTACTGCTATTTTCAGCACAAAGTCATCTTCTCCGGTAACATGATGACATTCCAACACTTCTTTCAGATCCAGAATCTGCTGGGTAAAATCATCGATCGATTGCAACTGATGCATAGCCAGGGTAATCGAGACCAATGCAAAAACCTCTTTCCCTAAGAAACGCGGTTCGACCAACGCCACATATTGACGAATCACCCCGGCATTTTCCAGGCGCTTTACCCGCTCCAGCATTGCCGGTGGGGAAATGCCCACCTCCGAAGCAAGCTGGCTATTGGTAATTCTGCCATTGCTTTGCAAAATATCTATAATTTTCAGATCAATGCTGTCCAGTTTCAAAGTGCCGCCTCCATCATATCAGACTGACTTAAAGTAATGTTTATTTCTAAAAAACAAAATAAAATTAATTTATTTAATAACTATACAAAATTTTATTCTGATTATTGTTTTTTTCTATATCAAATATACGTTTAGCGGTACGAATATCCATTTGGGCTGAAAGATGCCATGAATGCGCGCACCTGTTTGGGTGGGCAAAGCTTTGTTTTTAATAATTTAAGACAAACAAGTCTTAAATATATTTACAGAAAAGTGGCAGGGAAAGTGATTGATAATTCCTCATTTTTTTTTGTATATTTCTTTATATTTACAGTATTTAAAGCATCTTTCTAAAAGATGGCATATAAATTGTTTTATTCCTTGTATTGAAAGGAAGGATTATGAGCGGCATTTTTTCAAACAAATGTGAATACGGCTTGCGGGCAGCGGTTTATATTGCTGCATTAAAAAAAGATCAATTCGTCTCCATACGTAGTGTTGCAGAAGCGCTGGATATCTCTTTTTACTTTCTCACCAAAGTTTTGCAAACATTGACACAAGCAAACATCATGAACTCCTACCGGGGCCCAAACGGCGGGGTATCACTTTCCCGGCCGGCCAGTGAAATCTATCTGAACGAAATCGTCATTGCGCTGGAGGGCCGCAGGAGCCTGGAAGGATGTGTCCTCGGACTGCCGGAATGTGGAGGCGAAAATCCCTGCCCCTTGCATAACCGCTGGATGGACATTCGGGAAGAGATTAACCAAATGCTTGGTAGTACTACCTTGCAGGAACTGGCCGATCAAAATCCGGTAAACCTGGAGAATATTATTAAGAACGTTGGATAGCGTTCTTATTTTTTACGCTTATTTAAGACAAAAGAGTATTAAATCTTCTAAAACGGAGAACACCATGAAAAAATTAAATCTGATACTAGCAATTCTCTTCATGCTCGGCTTCGGTTGGAGCTGCTCTTCCGGAGATAGCGACGGCAGC
>JAUIFT010000640.1 GCA_030430345.1 Calditrichia bacterium
GGCCTTCTCAATATATCCTTTGCGGTTTAACGCTTCCAGATGGCGAACAACACCGTGTTTGGAGGCAATGCCAAAAGCATCGGCAATCTCCTGGTAAGTGGGCGGATAGCTGTAGTTTGAAATATATTCCGCGATAAATTGCAGAACATCTTCCTGGCGCTTGGTAAGCCCTTTCATAATATAATGCTCCTTGAGAAAAGTGAACTTTGTTCCCCAAATGTAGATACTTATTTATTAAGTATACATTGGTTCACTGGAAATGATAAAAATAAATTCTTGTTTTGTCAAGCTTTTTTTCAAAAAAAGATATAAATATGTTCACTTGTAAATATGTTCACTAGTTAGAAATTCATTCTCCTAAACGGAAAAGAAACTTGGTATTGCGTTAAATCGAATGTAAATTTTCAATCTTGTACCGGTTCGGGCAGTTCACAAAAACAAATGGGTAATATGAAACGGATGGAAATTATCATTCTCGGCAGCGGGACGTCAATGGGGGTTCCCATGGCGGGGTGCGATTGCCGGGTTTGCCAATCCGCAGATCCCAAAGACAAGCGGTTGCGCACATCTGTTTTTATCCGCACGGACAAAGCCCGGATTCTCATAGATACCTCCGCAGATTACCGCCAGCAAATGCTCCGGGAAAATATCCGCGATCTGGATGCAGTGCTTTACACCCATCATCATGTTGATCACATCCTCGGCATGGATGATCTGCGCAGTTTTAACCTGCTGAACCGCCATTCTATCCCGCTGTACGGAATGGAGGAGACCATGGCGAATATCCAGCGGGTTTTTACCTATGCCTTCAATGACGAAAAGCAGGCGTCCAGTATTCCCATGCTGGAAATTAATCTTATTAATGATCAGCCGTTTCAGGTGGCTGGTGTGCCGGTAATTCCCATTCCATTATTCCACGGAAAAATGCCGGTGCTTGGTTTCCGGATTGGTAACTTTGCCTATTGCACGGATGTCAGTCATATTCCGGAAGCATCCTATGAACTGCTGAAAAATGTCGATGTTTTAATTCTGGATGCATTGCGCTATCGCCCCCATCCGACACATTTTTCTATCGATGAAGCGGTTGCGGAAGCACAAAAAATTGCCGCCGGTAGAACCTACTTTACCCATATTTCCCATCAGGTGCTGCATGCGGAAGCGGAAGCTGTTTTGCCGGAAAATATTCACCTGGCATACGATGGCCTCCGTTTCAATTTGAGCGGGGACTAAGGAAGTCTATAGCCGTAAATGAGTATTTTTAAACAAATATCCAACCTTGCCCATCATTCGGCGATTTATGCCATCAGCACCGCCATGCAGAAAATGCCGGCGATTCTGCTGATGCCAATCTATACCCGGATGGACTATATTCCCTCGCGCAGCGATTACGGGGAATACGTGATGATTTTTACCTTCATCGCCTTTATGAATTTCTTCTACAATTATGGGATGGATTCGGCGATGATGCGCTATTTTTTTCTGGGGGAGCGGGACCGGAAAACGGTATTTTCCTCCACTTTTTATATTCTGCTGGTCACCAGCCTGATTACCACGGCAGCGGTCATTTTTTTCAGTCCCTTCCTGGCGGATACCTTGCTTGATAATCCCGCCGGCACCGATCTCTTTCGCATTACCGGCCTGATACTGATTTTCGATGCGCTGGGGAATTTACCCTACCTGATTTTGCGTGCCGAGGAAAAGTCCGTGCAGTTTACCATGTTCCGGGGATTGCGCTTTAGCCTGGAACTGATCTTCAACGTCATCTTTGTTGTTGTGCTTAAGCTGGAAGTGGCCGGTATTCTTTATACCAGTCTTGCGGCTTCGTTAATCAATTTCCTGGTGATGACCCCGATTATTTTTCGCTACCTGACGGCGAAGATCGATTTTTCGCTGGTGAAGGAATTGTTTATCTTCGGCTTACCTTTTTTACCGAATGGGATTGCTTTTACCGTAATCGAAATGATCGACCGTTTTCTGGTGCCAAACTTTCTCGGGAAAGCCGCCCTGGGGGTATACGGCGCCAATTATAAATTCGGGGCGATTCTCATGCTGGTGATCAGCGCATTTCGTAATGCCTGGCAGCCGTTTTTCCTGAAGATCGCCCATCAGGAAAATGCCCGGGAAATATATGCGCGGGTGCTAACCTATTTCCTCGCCGGTGCGGCGCTGATTATTCTTGGAGTTACTTTCTTTATCCGGGATGTGCTGACATTTGATTTTTTCGGAAAGGGGTCATTGCTGGGGCCGATGTACTGGGATGGCATCGGGATCATTCCCATTATTTTGTTATCCTACGGTTTTTACGGCATTTATGTAATACTGACGCCGGGTTTTTATATCGAGAAACAAAGCAAATATATGATTCTTTTTACCGGCAGCGGCGCCCTGGTAAATATTGCCGCAAACTTTTACCTGCTTCCTGCGCTAAATAGCTATTGGGGCGCAGCCTGGGCGACCCTGATCAGTTATTTTGTGATGGCACTGACGATCTATCTGGTCTCTAACCGGATTTATCCGATTCAAATCGAATGGGGGCGCATTGGCATGATCGCCGGATTGCTGGCCGTTTGTATGGGCATTTTTTATATCTTTAATCCGATAGCGCCTTTGCGTATTGCGCTTCTTTTCGCAGCATTTTTTGGGCTCTGGCGTTGGGTGCTCAGCGAAACAGAGCGGGCGGGAATTACGCAGAAATTGCAGCGATTTAGAAAGCGCTGAATGTCCAATAATCAATAATCAATTTCCAATTTCGTAGCTGGCCTGTATCCTGGCAGAGGCAAAATTAATGACTTTTACATTGAAAATTGG
>JAUIFT010000641.1 GCA_030430345.1 Calditrichia bacterium
ATTATGAATACCTGAAATCCAATATGTAAATGAAAAGTGGCAGTGGCACCGGGCAAGGTAAGTCATTGATTTGAATACTTAGAAGATTTAGTATCAACAATACTTTGCCCACTGCCACTGCTGTAAATTAACGGCGCTGTTTCAATTAGTGTGCAGTTAAATGGGCACCCCGCTTAAAACGAATGTCTCTCGCGCAAATTGTGCCATGGATGCGCACATCATGCATGCCGAATACTTTTGCATAAGGTGCTACTATCGTTCCCATCAACTGCGCATTACTTTCGATACGCAGTTCCCGTCGTTGCAGGGAGTTAAAATAAATCTGATCGCTGCCGGCTTTGCCCTGCGAGCTGCTAACTTGCGCATTGCGACCAAAGAAGATGTTCTCTACAACATTTATGACTACCGGTCCCCGGCGTGTATCGAAACGCAGTTGACTGTTGTCTCCCACATAAAGCTGCCGGAAGAAGTAGACGCCGCTGGTCAGTTTAAGAACGCTGCCCGGACGAACGGAAATATTGCCATAGCGGCCAGGCTTCAGTGCATTACGGCGCTGTCCGCGAACAATGACATTGTCCCGCCCGGCCCGGAAATTTCGCAATGCCGGAAAGCTGACCGGACCTATCCAGCTATTCTCTTGGGTGCGGCCATTGATTTCCCCACGGCTTTCGATTTCGCCACCGGCAAACACGCGTCCATCAATGGTGTTGCCGCGAAAGATTTCTACATCATCCCCGGCGATCAGTTTGCCATTGTGAACCGAGAAATGGCCGCGATTGAAATGGATATCATCATTGGCGAAAATGGCGCCCTGCGTTAATTCCGGCGCATTCAAAACAATATCCTCAGCCGCCAGCAGAATATAATTGGACTTTCCAATGGGACGGTCGTTCAGATAAGGGATCATCGATACGCCCCGCCGCTGATGGGAATTGCGCTGTCTTTTTTTTCCGCTATGGCTGGGATAATAAATTTCAACAGCGAGATTTTTGCGGGAACGAAAGCGCTGGTCCTCACTGTCTCCGCGGTTTTGATGGTAGGCATCGTAAGGGGTGTCGAAGTTTTCCCGGGTATCTTCATTGTTATAATCCCGGTCATTTTCATTATACTGGAAAGGTGTCGATTCTTCGGTTTCGTAATTGTTCTGTAGTTGCTGTTTTCGTGGTTTACGTGAATTGTTCTGAGCGACTGCCGCGCTCAAAATAAAGGTCGTCATCAAGGTTATTAGAATAATTTGTCGTTTCATTGTTCAATCCTTTCAATTTCAAAAACACTCACGAAAGGTGCAAACAGTTTGCCAGTTTCGGTATATAATGGGTGAAAGAGAGAGTGCGAACGGGTATAGCATTGTAAATATTTAGTTTAAGTAATCAAGAAGAACTGGCGGCAGAAGAATTTATCAACCGGCGTCCTGAAAAATTGATAATTCCTTTTATACTGCTGTTAACTTAGTTAGCAGTAACTTCGACAAAAATCAATTACTAATACCCTCTGCCATTCAAATCTATCATCTCTTCCGGCCAGGGGAATGTGGCGGGATAGATCATTACTTCCTCTCCCCACCAGGGCCAGGCGTCCGGATCTTCCGGGTTTTGGCGATTGCAAAACTTATTGTTGATAACTCGTCCTCCAAGCTTGTTATAAAATTCCGCTACATCGGTTTGGAAAAGCGAAACTTCAAACTCGCCATTGTGAATTCTCTGGAATGCACATTCCACGATGGTTTTCCCCAATCCTTTACCACGGACTTCCGGGGAACTGCAAACACCGGCCAGGGCAAGTACTGTCAATGGCTTTTCTCCAATATATACTTTGCGCGAAAAAGTCAGGGCATGGGCCAGCGGTTTTTCCCCATCCCAGGCAATATAACGGCGGGCCAGATACCAATCCGGCGTCGTTTTCTGGTGGTCGAAAAAATTTTCGATCTGTTCTTCGAGGGTTATATCTGGTGGATCCCAAATGCTATTCATGAGTTTCAGAATTTCTGCGACTTGTTCGCGGGTGAGCTCATGATCCTGATGTGTTGTGATTACCATTCCCGAACCCATTTTTTTTCGTCAATATAGTGGCTATTCGGGACTTTCGCAAAATCATTCCTGCACAAACTGTTTGCGGCGCTATACAAATTCGGATATATTTGTAACGCAATTATCTGTTTTGATAATGATCTGAAATTATGTTAGCCAGTGCCAGCCAGAGCGCATCATGTGAAATTTTCCCGGAGGTAGCGATCATCGAAAAGGAATTTTATGTTGATTACAAAAAGGCCCGACTGAACCTCTTTGCGCATCTGAAAGAAAATAATCCCGCCAAAGACGAAATTCTTCTTTTTAATAAGACCCAAAAACTGCTTGACCGTTTTATTTTTGTTTGTTTTTGTGAGGATATGCAACTAATCCCTTCCAGCACCTTTCGGCGGGTACTGGAGCAATATCAGGCCAATCGCGGCGGGGAAAATGGTGATCTTTGGGGCGAGGTAAAAAAGCTTTTTCAAAGCATCGATAAGGGGAATCCCGAACTGGAGATTAACAAGTTTAACGGGGGGCTTTTTGCCCGGGACAGGGAGATGGATGCGCTGATCATCCACGATGCCATGCTTGCGCACCTGCTAAAACTGGCCGAATACGATTTTGCCAGCGAGTTGAATGTGAATATTCTTGGCCATATTTTCGAGCAATCGATTTCCGATATTGAAGAGATCAAAGCGGAGATTCGCCAGCAGCGTTATGATGTTAAAGCGGGGAAGCGGAAGAAGGATGGGGTTTTTTATACGCCAGAGCATATCACCCGTTATATGGTCC
>JAUIFT010000642.1 GCA_030430345.1 Calditrichia bacterium
GTGCGATTGACCCAGCCGGAAGAATATGCCTTTACATCGCGAACCATGGTTGCTGTGGCGAATGCAGTTTTGATATCTACGAGTATGTGGACATGATCCTCTATGCCATTAATACAGAGTGTGAATCCGTATTTATTGTTGATGACTTCAGCCATGTAGCAGTGCAGGCGATATTCCATATTGCCTGGTTGGATGATTTTTTGTCGGTACTTGGTACCGAAGACGATGTGCAGGTAGTGCCGGGAGTAGCTGTGGGCCATTTTTCCTCCTACGCCCATTCCTTTGTGGAATGGGTTTTAGTTGGATTGTGAATTAGTTTAGTCTCCTCGAGGGACGTCCCTGCGGGACTTTGGTTTGCCCTATAATTGTAGGTAATGGAAGTTTTTTAGAATCTTTTTTAAGGAGGATTAAATTCAATGGGTTTTTTAGTTTGTTCAAGCCCGAAAGGGCGCCCTAAATTAGTCCTGGACGCACATCCGGGGCGGATGTCGGGAAACCTCCGAAACTCGTTCGATGCACTCGAACCTCCCGGCGATAACAGACCACAATCAAACATCGCCCCTTATATTGTAATCTGTCACATAAGTTATTGTTTTGGGAACTATATTTTCATATTATCATCTAACTTTTAAGCGCTTATTACGTTGTGTAGTGGATGATTAAACGAGGTCGACAAACACGTCTATGAACATGCCTAAAATTAAGTATTACCTGAACTTTATCATTCTTCGCCGAAATTTTTGGCTGCTGGCGATTATTTCATTTCTTTCCTATCGTTGGTATACCGAGTTTAGCAGCCTCGCCGGAGACAGCGCCAAAATTCAAATTGTTCTGAGCGGCGTCACTATTTTTTTCTGTGCGGCGGTTTTCCTTTTTAGCCTTTGCACTTCCTTGCCCCCGTATCTAGCCCTCTGGTTTAAAAAACGCATAATCGAAACAGAAGATGCCGAAAAGCATGATGTCATTAAAGTGCGGTTTAAGGAAAGTAATCCTACCCCGGGACTGGTGGATGCAGATATTCGCATTTATGGCGTAAGTAAGCCGCTGTTGGGATTTGCCAAGACAAAAGTCGTTTTTGATGATTATTTACAAACGGATGAAGTATTGCTGGACAAAGTGATTCGCCGGCAGGGGAAAAAAGTCGGGATCATGGCGAGAAAAGGACTCCTGCTGCCGAATGTGAAAGATTATCGTATCCTGAGCAGTCTCGTGCAATTTGAAGATTTCTTTCATTTATTCTCCTGGCCCTATCGCGAGCATGAGGACAATGGGGTCTTTACCGAGCCGCCGCAGCGGGATGGCGAGGAGATCCCCATCCATACTTCCAAATCCGAAGATCCGGTGATGAAAGTGATTCAGCATAAAGTTGCCAAGGGGGAACTACTTGATTATAAAAAATATGCGCCGGGTGATGATATCCGCCGGATCATCTGGAAGAACTATGCCCGTAACCGGGAACTGACTGTGCGCACCTTCGACCGCACCTTTCCTTATGTTTCCCATATCAATGTGCTGGTCAGCTTTTACGATGGCTCACCAGGAAAGCAGCCGATTGCTCTGAAGGATCACTTGCTGGATATCTATAAGGAAAAAATTCGCCAGGTGATCGATTCGATTATGGATCAGGGATTTTCCGTACGCTTAATTCTTGACCAGGATGTCACTCATCATTACGACCTTGACGAATACGAAATGATGCTTTACCAGGTTAGCGCCTCCGGTTGGCAAACTGAGCAACCTCCGGAAGCATTTATGCGGGAGAATGCCCATCGCATGAGAAGCGGCTCGAATCTGCTGGTGTTTTCTTCACTTTGTCCGATGATGGATCTGGAGGTTCTCCAAAACGGACGGGCGGCCGACCTGAACATGTGTTGCTACAATGTTCGGGATACTTTTGATAATAGCCAGCCACCGTCGGTGTTAAAACGCTTGTTCTTTGTCGATGCTTACGATCCGTTGGAAGCTGCCCGGCGGGAACAAAATGCCCGCAGTACCGTGAAATTTATTCATTCGAACGGAGATGAGATTCAGACAGCATTTAACAGCAAATTTAACGAAACGGTGATTCAAATATGATCAAAACGGATTTTCGTCTGGTACTCACTAACGCCTTTTTTAAACTGTTGCCGACAATCGCAATCGGGGCATATCTCTGGTATTTGTATTCCGCGACCTTAACGGAACTGCACACCGGCGTTTGGCCGAATGTGATTGTTTTTTCCCTGGGCATGACCCTGGCATTCTTCGCTTATTCCTATAAACTGCGATTTTCGGTGACATTCCTGATTTTACTGGCAGTGCTATTCGGTATTTATCAATATGTTGAATCGCTCAGCGGCGGCGAATTTGATACCTTCTATTATTCAATCACATTCTTTATTTACGCGGTTATTTTCCTGCTTTCCTGGCTGGTAGGATTCGGCTTCGCCCGCCTTTCCTTTTTTCCCTGGCTGGTCGCTATCGGGATTTTTGTGGCCGCGATGTCCTTTGTGGTGGGAGATTATCTGAATTTGCAAAACCGCATCAATAGCGACCTGGTAATGTGGGCCTCCAGCGGGATCTTTCAGGAAGACGCCATTATCCATCGTCTGGCCACCCTGTTGTTTATGCTGGTGATGCCGGTGCTGTTTTACTGTATTTACATCGTTACCATCAACGAACTGCTGCGGAAAATGACTTTCTTTGATCCGGTCAAGTTCAAGCAGCTGATCAAACGCAGTGTGATGACCATTGCAATTTTACTGATGCTCTTGTTTCTGCCATTGCTCTATGCCTGGCTGTTTGGACTGCCGGCAG
>JAUIFT010000643.1 GCA_030430345.1 Calditrichia bacterium
GTTGGCGTCGGCATGACCGCTTCCGGCAATCCGGTAATTGCAAAACGGGCTTTCTCCGGGGCAGTTGCCAGCGTCTTTACCAGCGATTGGAGGGGGTCGTCAAACTTGCTCAGATCGAAAGACTGGAGAGGAATTTTGTAGGTTGTTGACAGCTGTTCGCTAATTTCTTGCAGGGTCTCAGAGGCATCATAGACGACAAAATGCAAGGCGAAGCCATCGCTACCCTGCAGCACTTCCGCAAGGCGGGGAAGGTCATTCATTCTCTGCCGGAGATTCTTCGCTCCGTTAGTTTTGCCGTTTGTACTCATTGTTTAACCTGCTGAAAACCGGTGAGATACGACTACCGGAAGTGAAAAAAACGCTGTATCTGATGCAGATTGCCTGTTTACATATATTATGTTATGCTATTGTTGTGGCAGGCCATCTTCGATAAAGTTACATATAAAACTTACCGGATTGCCACAATATTGGCAAATAATACAATATTTTACACTAAAATTCGTTACGCTCTGGTGATGCCAATCAATATTATAATTGCCGATATCAATTTTTCCAATTGAATCGGGCGTTTTGGGAGGTTGCTGCCGGGGAATGCCGGGACAATACCGGCAGTCAATATTTGATTTCCTTTTTCTCCTCATAGTTATTATAGTAAGCGTATGAATATTTCGCAACCATTATATCGTGGTAAATTAATTCGCCGCTATAAACGCTTTCTTGCAGATATTGAACTGACATCCGGGGAGATTGTTACCGCTCATAGCGTAAACACCGGTAGCATGCGCGGTTGCAGCACGCCCGGCAGTTTGGTATTGCTTTCCAAAAGTGATAATCCGAAAAGAAAATTGAAGTATACCTGGGAGTTAGTTGAAGTAAACCAACGCTGGGTTTGCATTAATACTGCTTTGCCAAATCGCCTGGTGGAAGAAGCAATCGAAAATGACCATATCCCGGCATTGCAGGGGTATTCGCAGATTCGCCGGGAAGTTCGCTATGCTGACAACAGTAGAATCGATCTATTGCTGGAACGCCCGGGAGAGCACTGTTATGTGGAGGTTAAGAATGTCACCCTGATGGAAAACGGCACCGCCCTCTTTCCCGATGCGGTAACCACTCGTGGACAAAAGCACTTACGGGATCTGATGCAAATGATTGATGAGGGACATCGCAGCATTATTTTCTTTGTCGTCAACCGAAGCGATGCCAGCAACTTTTCCCCGGCAGATGATATCGATCCACTCTATGGACAATTGTTGCGGGAAGCAGTTGCTCATGGGGTAGAAGCGCTGGCTTATCAAACCCGCATCACCCCACCGGAAATTATCATATCGGAAAAAATACCGGTATTACTGTAGCAAATAGGCATTTTTGCCCATTTGCTAATTTGCCCATTTTTTTCACCTGAAAAATTCTCACCGTTATAGCGATTTTGTAACGAGTCTGCAATATTCCGATATAAATTAGATCGAATTTTATACATAAATGCTTGTTATTATTTTCTCTTATTGTTTTTAAAAAATTTATTTTGCACATTTCTAAAATATAATAATCCTTCATGTGTAAGTAACTAAAAGTAAAGAGGTTAGGTATGAGAAGTCTGCGATTGATCGTTGGTTTGTTAGTCATTTTGTCACTTGGAGGTTTTGCCCAGGATGATGAATTTTTCAGCAATGTTCGTACTTTCCAAAGCTTTTTCCAGGATGCAGTAGTGATGGATAATGCTTATGGAGAAGCTGGTCTTGGTTATTCTGATTTTACCGGTGGAAGTTTGCTGGATTTGGGTGTGCAGGGCGGTATTCCGCTGAGCCCGCAGCTTGAATTGGGCTTTGGTGCTAATTTCCTGAGTTTTAGCCCGGAAGTTGGTGACGGAAATTCCGGTATTAACGATATCCGACTCTCCGGCATATATAATCTGGTACCGGATCCCAGTAAAATTTCTGTTGGCGGTTATTTAACCTTACCGGTTGGCAGCGAAGATGTTGGCGCCGGCGATCTGGATTTCGGTTTCTTTGGCGCGATTCGTCATCCGCTGAATGAAAATATGGTTGTAACCGGAACTGCCGGTTTTAGTTTTTTTGAAATCACCACATTTTCATTTAACCCGACGACATTCGAAACGGAAGAAAGCACTGAGTATGAGTCTTCCCTCGGTTTGGCCGGCGGCTTAATAAACAAACTGAATGAAAATACCCATATCGTTGGCGAGTTTGTACTAAGAACCGAAGGCGATTTTATGTTGCTGAGTGGTGGCGTTAATCATGAATTGGGCTCCGGCACTGTCCGCGGCGCATTAGGCGTAGGCCTGGATGATGGCGCACCAGATTTTATCATTTCCGCCAGCTTCCTGAAATTTTTTAACTAGTCATTTCTACTATCTATCAAAAAAGCCGCTTCATTGAAGCGGCTTTTTTATTTAATGCTGGGTCAACGCTTCCAGAAATTGCCTGCCCTTTTCAAACGCTGCCTCATTGAGTGGAATAAGCGCACACTTCTCCGAAAGCGCACTGCGAATCGCTGTCAGAAATGTCCCGGGAGGAAATAATTCTGTTACCGACTGCAGGGCACCGAGTGCAACGATATTCTTAACCATGATGTTGCCCAGACTGCGGGCAATTTCCGTCATCGGCACGCCGAAGCAATGGATAGCGTTATCCAGCTCCGGCACTTCGGTGATGACTGAATTATCATAAATAACAACGCCGCCCGGACGAACGGAGGGAGCGAACTTCATCAGGCTGGGGGAGTTGAAGGCAATCAGTATATGCGGATTCGGCGCTGCCGGAGAAAGCACTT
>JAUIFT010000644.1 GCA_030430345.1 Calditrichia bacterium
GGCATCTCGAAGCGATTGCGATACTCCAGCTCAAAGCCGAACAGCTCCGCCATCGGCGCGTTGATGTATGTGGTCTGATACACCAGCGAGCTCAATTCATTGATCTGCTCTTCGATCGGGTTGACGATTTCCTTGAAGAAGGCCGCGCCGGTCACGAACTGGTTGCGTCCCATATAGTATTCTAGACGAGCGTCATAATTGGTGAACTCGCTATCCACCAAACCGCTATTACCGCGATAGGTCCGCGCCGATTCCGTATCGAAATAGGACGCCTCTGAGAGTTCGCGGAATTGGGGTCGGGCAACGGTTTCGGAATAACCCAGCCGCAGCTGCAAATCGCCATTTTCCATTTGCTGAAAATGCTGCAACTGGTTGGTCATTCGCTGTAATCTTTTTGCGCTTCGTTGAATCAGCCGCAGGCTATCCTGTAATTTGCCATTTTTCTCCTGGGAAGAGATCAATTTTTCCAGCGGCCCCAGGATCAGGGTTAGGGGTGAATGGAACTCGTGAGAAATATTGCTGAAGAAACGGGTTTTCATGCGATCCAGCTCATACATCTTTTCCAATTCCAAATGCTCCATCTTCAAAGCATTTCTCAATTGCTGGCGGCCGACAAAATGATTGATAATGAAAGCGGCTGCAGTGACAGTCAGTACAGCCATCAGCAGATATGCCCACCAGGTTTGCCAGAACGGCGGCTCGATCGTTATAGCGATGGCCCGGCCGGTTTCATTCCAGACGCCATCATTATTCGATGCTTTAACCCGGAAAACATAATCCCCGGCATCAAGATTGGTATAACTGGCGCTTCTTTCTTCGCCGACGTAGTTCCAGTCAGCATCGAACCCCTCCAGCATATAGGCATATTGATTTTTTTCCGGAGAAACATAATTCAGAGCAACAAAATTGATCGAGAATACCGTCTGCCAGTAGGCAAGGGTAATTTTATCCGTCTCATTGATATGCTTTGCTAACAAGCCGTCATCAGCACCGATGGCTACGGTCTTGTTAAACACCTTAAATCCCGTCAGCAATACCGGTGGCACAACATCGTTGTTTCTTAGTGCGGTCGGTTGAAAAATATCAAAGCCGTTATTGCCGCCAAAAACAATTTCACCGGTTTTCGTTTTCCAACCACTCCGCGCATTGAATTCATTGCCCTGCAATCCATCCGAAACATCATAGTTTTTAAAAACACCATTCACCCGGTCGAAAGAGGAAATACCTTTATTAGTGCTCAGCCAAAAGTTGCCATCATTATCTTCAATGATACATTTAATCTCATTATCCGGCAACCCATTTGCCGTGCTATAATGAGTAAATTGATTTTTCTCAGGGTCAAATTTGTTCAATCCGCCGGTAGTGCCGAGCCAAATAGTTGCGTCTGCGGTTTGAAAAATAGAATGAACAAATCCTTTACTAATACTGGTGGTATCGCTGATTTCATGTTTATAATTTAGAAAATGATTGCGGCGCGGGTCAAAGAAGTCCAGCCCGCTATCGCTGCCAATCCATAAATTCCCCTGCAAATCCTGGTAAACGACCCGGGTATAATTATCGCTCAGACCGCTATTTTCCGAATTATAAACGGTAACCGTTCCCTCATCCAGGTTGAAATAGGTAACGCCGCCATAAAAGGTGGCCAGCCACAAACCGCCATCCTTATCTTCAAGGATGTGTAATATCCGATTGCTGCCGAGGCCGTGCTTTTCCATCGTGTACCGGGTAAAGCGTTTTCTTTCCCGGTTAAACAGGTAGAGCCCATTTGTCCAGGTGCCGACCCACAGGCGTCCGCGGGAGTCTTCATAAAGGCTAACAATAACATCGGTGTCGATATTGGTATTTTGACTGTTATAGTGGGTAAAAGTATTCTTCTCCCGGTCGAAGAAATTAAGGCCACCGCCATCCGTTGCGATCCACATGTTGCCATCATTATTTTCCCAAAATGCGTTCACCATATTATGACTTAAAGACTGGTTATTTCCGGCATTAGAACTATAGTGATAAATAAATGACTTGTTACCACTGAGCAGATTTATCCCATAGGCGTAAGTACCAATCCAGATATTTCCGGCCCGGTCCTGATAGATCTGCCAGACAGAATTATGGTTTAAACTGGATTGATTCAGCGGGTCATTACGAACGAACGAGAATTCATTCAGGGAGATATCCAGAATGTTAATGCCATCGTCTTCCGTACCGATCCAAAGTTTATTATTATTTTCCAGCATGAGGGACAGAATAATATTACTGCTAATGCTCCCCTTCCTGGCAGGGTTATGGGAAAAATGGGCAATTTTTCGCAGCGATTCTGCGAAAAATTTTACCTGAAACAGGCCATCCCCCTGCGTCGCAATCCAGACGTGCGCATCGGCAGTTTCCACGATCGCGGTAATCGGAAAGTCGCTGATTTTTTCCCGATGGACTCTGAATTCCCCGGACGTTCCCGCGTCGGCGCTCAAAATATTGATGCTACCGCCCTGATGAGCAATCCATATATTTCCCCGGCCATCTTCGAAGAGTTCGACAATCCGGTTACTGCTCAGGCTGTGCGCATCCGCTTCGTTATGCAAATGGTGGCGAAAGGTGTCGGTTTGCGGATCAAATAAATCCAGGCCATTATTGCGGGTGCCAACCCAGAGGCGTCCCCGGGAATCTTCCAGAATTGCTTCAATTTGATTATCAGCAAGGCTATTGGGATTATCCGGCTGGTGTTTGTAGGAGGTAAAACTGCTGGTTTCATAATCGTAGCTGTTTAAACCATCGCTGGTGCCGACCCATAAATTGCCATTT
>JAUIFT010000645.1 GCA_030430345.1 Calditrichia bacterium
GAGTTATCCTTTAATTTCGGCGAAGTGAATCTTAACATGGTCACGACCGGCTACAAAAAGATTAAGCTCTTCACTCATGAAAATGTTGGCTCCGGGCGGGTGTATCTGCCGGAAATAGAAATGGCTACGAACGCTGCCTGGCTGGCTTTTCCGGAAGATTTGGCCAAACGCCTTGACATTGCCGCCAGTGAACTTAGCGGGGCGTTGCAGGCGCTGGCGAACCTGCTCCGCAACATCGCCCCGGTTTATTTAATGTGCGATCCCAGCGACATTCGCGCGGTGCCGATGGTACGTTCCCCTTTTTCGCAGCAACCAACAATTTATTTATATGACAATTTTCCCGGTGGCATGGGACTCAGTTTTAAGTTTTTTAACAACCCGCTCCCCACGCTGAACGGCTGTCTTGGCCTGATCGATCAATGCGTTTGTACTGCAGGATGCCCTTCCTGCGTCGGTCCGGCGTTGGAGATTGGGGAAAGCGCAAAATCTTATAGCCGAAAGTTACTAAGGTATATAATTGAGAGAGTGAAAGGCTAGTGACATTAGAATGATCCTAAAAATCCACATTCCCGCTCCCCCGTTAAATCAATTCGTTGAGAATATGGTCTATCACTGCGGGTATAATCCGCTGCACAGCCGGGAAAGGTTGCTGCCGGATGGCTCGGTCGACATCGTTATCGATTTAACCGAAATTCCCAAAAATGTTTATGAAAACGAAGACTTTAATCGCAATACCGCTTTCCGGCGCGGCTGGATATCCGGTTTCCGGCGGGAGTTTATTTCGATCGATGCCGGGCAAAACTCGGAAATGCTGGTAATCCGTTTCAAATCGGGCGGCGCATACCCATTTTTGCAATTCCCCCTGCAAGAGATTACCGACCAGGTCGTTGAATTGGACAATATCTGGGGCCGAAAATTTTTTGACCTGCGGGAACAACTGCACAATATCCGCTCGATACCACAGCGTTTTGCCCGGGTGGAACAATTTCTCCACCAGCGCCTCGGCGATATTTGCGCGCCGGATCCTTGCATTGCTTATGCGGTCAATGCCATCCGGAACACGCAAACAGCACTGAGCATCAAGCATTTGCGGGAGCAGGTCGGCTATAGCCACAAACATTTTATTCATCTCTTCGAAAAACATACCGGCACCACTCCGAAATATTTTTCCCGCATCATGAAGTTTCAACGAATTCTGCAACGGCTCGAAACACAGCAATCAATCCAATGGTCGCAAATCGCCCTGCAATGCGGATACTACGACCAGGCCCATTTTATCAATGAATTCCGTCATTTTTCCGGCATCAATCCTTCCGCTTACCTGGGAGAAAAAGGAGAGTATATCAACTATATTCCCCTGGATTAATCTCTATTAAGTGCCAGGAAAAAAATATTTATGTAATATCCAGATCGCCGATCATTCTCCGAATCCTTTGCCCATTTGCAAATTTGCAAATGAGCAAAGGTGCCTGGTTTTGCAGCAATATTGATCTTGGGGAGCTGCCATTATATCAAATTATATTTGTCTGACTACATACCAGTTTTTATTCTCCCCAATGAACTTGCAAGCATCCTGGTAAATTTTTTCCAATACATTTCTATTTTGATGCTTTATTTTCTCCGGAAAACAGCAGAGGAGACAGCTATGGAAAACATGATGATCAATCACTGGGCGGTATTGCTGGCGGCTTTATCGGATTTCGCCGTTGGCGCTTTGTGGTATTCGCCGCTATTATTTTACCGTCGTTGGATGCAGGCAAACGGCTTTAGCGAAGAGATACTGCAAAAGGGAAATACCACCGTAATTTTTGGATTAACCTTTATCTTTTCTTTAGTGATTTCCTACAATCTTGCTTTCTTCCTGGGAGATGCTTCCACCACAATCGCCTGGGGATTAACAGCCGGCATCCTCGCCGGGTTTGGTTGGGCGGCTATGGGATTTGCAATCATTGCTCTTTTCGAAAGACGCTCATTGAGCTATATTCTGATTAACTGTGGCTATCTGGTAATTGCCTTTGCCCTGAAAGGATTTATACTGGGCGCCTGGCGCTAAGAGAAGGAGATCGTCAAATGAAAATGAATTTAGTAGTAATCGTGGGAATTTGCGGATTATTTTTTTGCTGCGCCTGCACATCAAGCGCGGAAGACAGTGCGCCAAAAACCTATAAAATTGCCTACAATGTGCTGTATGATGCCGAGACACAGAATTATGAAATCTTTGCCATGAATATGGACGGCAGCGACCGGGAAAATATTTCCAATTTCCCCGGTGTGGAGTGGACCTATTATGCCTATGAAGACCGGCTCTATTTTGTTTCCGACAAAGATACCGCCTATCGTCATTATTTTCTCTACGAAATGGACGCAGAGGGCGGCAATATTCGCCAGCTCTCTAATTTTCGCCTGCGTGATAGCTGGTTCAGCAGCCGGAAAGACGGGCAGGAGTTTATCGTAACGCCCCATCCATCGGTGGATAGCAGCGCATTTTTCATTATCAATCGTCAGGGAGATTTGCTAAAGAAAGTTCAAAGCGGATTGGCGTATTATGCAGATCCCGCTTTTTCAGCGGACGGCAGGCGGATTGTATTTCGCGGGGCAGAGAAAAAAAGCAAGCGGGAAAAAGGATTCGTAGACGAGCTTTATATCATCGATGAAAACGGGAAAAACCTCCGCCAGTTGACCTACTATCCGCCGTCGGATAGCAGTGCCGAATGGTATGCCTACAAAGCCGGGGCTCCACAATGGCATCCCAGCGGGAACTTTATTTCCTACCAATCGAAACAAAACG
>JAUIFT010000009.1 GCA_030430345.1 Calditrichia bacterium
TATTCCGGAAAGAAATTCCCATCCTGCTTCATATCCTCGAGAACGATCGAATATTCCGGATACTGTTCCATACTGGATTGCAGCTTGCTAACCGGCGAAGATTTGTTACAGGCGGTGAGAAAAATGCCCGCAAACAATAAGGTAAGAATGATATAATGTCGCCTCACAGTAATTCTCCTGATTTTGTCCCAAATACGTGATTTGATGTGTCTCCGATCTCCATACCGCTCCACCTTGTTGTTACTGCCCCGGTAAAATGTTGCTAAATTCATATTCTTCTACATATCTGCCCCGGGCAGCTTCAAATTCTTCTTCCCCCCATTGCTCGATGGCAATAAAATTCTCCTCATCGTCATCGATGAATTCCCATTGGATAAAACCGATTTTCGGTCCCCGGCCCCCCTTCATAAAATAGGCCGAGCCGGATTCATCCAGATAGTAAGATGTTGCCTCCACAACAATCTCATTAGGCGGATCATCATTGTCCATAATATAGCGATGAATATTGCCATCAATTTTCCCAATAGGCATTTTTTTACTGACACTCCAATAGACCTCATCGTCCTCGGTACGCTCCAAATAAATTTTTTCCCGGCCAGTGGTCAATTCCCACTCATCCCCGTAGAGTCCATCTCCATAATCGTAACGGTTACAGGCGGTCACTTCCCAGGTTTTCAGATCGTAATCAACATAATATCCGACCTTCATCTTCGCCAGTTCGAGATCCGCTAACGGATCAAAATCATCATTTTCATTTTTATCTTTGAAAATGTCAAAAATGCCCATTTTTCCTCCAGTTTACTGCTCAACAATTCAATCTGTTACAATATTTTCAATATAGATTTTCTAATTCCGTGAATCAAGGTGACTGCTAAAAAACGGGTGGCCAGTTAAGGGCCACCCGTTCCGGTTTTCACCGTGGTGTTACTTACTATCAGCGTTATCTATCGCTTTATCAGGGGTTTCATCTATTTCCGGTTTGCTCTGCCCATTCTGTTCCGGCAGCGGTGAATAGGGCAATTCCTGCTTCTGGAACTGGCTGAGAATATTCACACCTGTCGCATTTTCAATTTGCTCGGAAAGGGAGATCAGCGCGCTGGGGAGCTGGTTTATGAAGCGGGAGACGCCGTTGCCGCTGCCATTTCCGTTGCCGGAATCGATGACGCTGACCTTATCGATGGTAACCTTGCCAACCGTGTCGGTCAACTGCTTCATAATATCCGGGAGCATGTTGAGCATAAAAACTTTCTCACCGTCGCCATTAGCATTCTGATAAACCGAGATCATTTCTGCCAGTACTTCCAGATTTGCTTTACCTTTTTCCAGGATTGGCGCGGCTTCACCCTGGGCAGCGAGTTCCTTCGCTTGCTTATCAGCGCGGGCCGGTTCGATAACGTCCGCCATCAAGCGCTTCTTCTGTAAGAGAATTCGTTCTTCTTCCATTTCCTGCTCATATTTCGCCTTGGCTTTTTCGCCGGCAACTTCTGCTTCTCTTTCCTTAATAATCGCTTCCCGTTCCAGTTCGGCTTTTTTGATACGCAAGTTATTCTCTTCCTGCTCAATACTCTGCTGAGCAACTGCCTGGGAGACTTCCACTTCCTGGCGGGCTTTAATTTGTGCGGTTTTGATTTCCTGCTCGGCCTGCGCTTTGGCAATTTCCGCCATTTGCTGTGCATGTGCTTCGGAAACTTCCACGCCTTGATGCGCATTAATTTGTGCGGTCTTGATTTCCTGCTCGGCCTTTGCTTTCGCAATTTCCGCCTGCTGCCGGGAAAGCGCTTCCGCTTCTTCCGCTTCCGCGGTACGTAATGCTTCCGCTTTCCGCGCTTCGGCAATCACTTCCGCCGTTTTCCGGCGGCCGATCGAATCCAGATATCCGGCATCGTCGGAAACATTCTGAATCTTTAAAGTATCCAATTGCAAACCCAGTTGATCCAGATCGTTGTCCGCTTCGCCAATCAGGCTTTGGGCGAACTTCAGGCGATCTTCGTTAACTTCTTCCGGTGTTAATGTCGCCAGAACCCCTCTCAAGTTACCTTCCAATGTATCCTTGGCAATCTTGTGAATATCATTGAACGGTTTTCCTAGAAAACGCTCAACAGCATTACCGAAAGAAGGTTCATTGGAATTAATTTTAACATTGGCGATTGCCTCCACACTTAGCGGAATCCCTCCTTTGGAATACGCATTTTTTACTGATAATTCGATCGGAATTGTTTCCAGGGACATCCGAGCGGCTCTCTCCACTACCGGCCAACGGATTGACCTGCCTCCGCTAATTAAACGATATCCGACAACTGAGCCATCCGGCAGCTTCCGTTTTTTACCAGAAATAACGATGACTTCATTAGGATGACAGACCATCAACAGTTTGTTAATCATCATTACTACAACAATGGCGATAAACCCCAGGATAAATATTCCGCCCGCAAAAAAATTCCCGACATCCATAATACCCTCCAATGATGTTTAGTTATTATTCTGTTTATTCAATGATTTTGTATAACTTTTTGATCTAACATGCACTGTTTTGGGCATTCTGCACCGATTAAACGAATTCCTTCTCTACCACTTGTGCTGTATTATCTTTCACACGAAGCACAATCACCGTTTCGCCTTCCTGAAAATTATCCCGGTCGGCTTCCTCGGCAGTAATTGCCAGCAATTGAAATTTGCGTCCATGGGCATTCAGGGCAATTTTTCCCTTGTTTTGCCGCGATAAATTGATGGTGACATTTGCCGGCATACCGGTTAATGAGGCTAAATTCAAGGAGCTATCCACTTCGTTGCGGACGAGATGATTGAGCGTTTTATGCATCAGAAAACTGGCGATACCTCCCATTATGATTGCACTCGGGAAGGTGATTAAGGCAGGAACGCTAAGTAAATTAAAAATGGTGCCTGTCATTCCAAAGAAAGCGACAAAGAAAATAGCATTGCGGAAGCTGAGGAATTTCGCGCCCTCCACCAGGCCTTCACTATTGGCAGCATCCCCTGCGGCGTCACTGTCGACATCAACGTCCGCATCTGCATCAATATCCATATCGCTCTGAAAATCGACATCTCCGTCGACATCTACATCCATTTCAACATCCGCGTCAGTATCCCCACCAAAGAATAAAGAGATCGCAATAAAAATTCCCCCTACGATGAAACAGGCGAGATAAATTTTAAACATGGCGCGCTCCTCATTTTGTCATCAGTTCCGTCGATATTTTTTTAAAAAGGTAGAGCCGGGACAGGCGGTCGAACCTGCCCGTGCTCTGACATACCGGATGGGCACAACCGGCTGCGATCTATGTTAACGGCATTGGCAAGGGGATTAGGAATCTTTCTTCTTGCCGGCCAATTTCTTTTTCAACTGTGCTAAAGCGTCTTCTACGGATTTATCTTTCATTACCTTTTCGAGATCGATATCTTTCTCTTTGCCGGTGCTTTCCAGCTTGAGCAACTCTTCGGATGCCTCAGCTTCTGCTTCCATTTGCATAATCTTTTCTTCATAGGATTCCAGCGCTTTGATAGAATCAAGATCACTGATCGAGCTGGAAATGCTTCCCATTGCCTCCTGAGACTTCTTCAAGGCACTCTGGGTGCGCATTTGAGCATCAGCGGCCAGCTTACGGCGAATCAATTCTTCTTTCTTCCGCCGGGCAGTCTGCACCTGGTCTTCCAGCTTATCGAGATTCTCTTTCATTTTTTCCGCTAATGCCGCAGCAGTTTCCACTTCCGTTTCCAGCGCACTTACTCGATTATCCAGTTCCAATTTTTTCGTAATGATCTGGCGGGCAAATTCCTCGTCGCCGCTTTCCAGCGCTGCTGCTGCTTTCTTCTCCAGCACCTCCGCCTGTCCGCGGGTCATTTCGATTTTCTTCTCCAATTGCTTTTGTTGACCGATGGCTTTCACAGTTTCGCGGCGCAGTTCGATAATGCTTTCTTCCATATCGCGGATAAGCTGTTTTACCATTACCTCCGGATCTTCAGCGGCATCCAGCATATGATTCACATTTGCTGAAATCAATTTGGAGATACGTTGTAAGATGTTCATAATAGAACCTCCGTTAAAGATTTGTATTTACTTCGGACAGTCTGTGCTTGTCCCCCGTTAAGCCTGCATGATTCTTCGGATGTTTAACCCTTCCTTATCGAGAGTAATTAACAAGCCGGTCGATGCTTTGCAGTGCTTCAGGTAATTTCTTAATTTCACTTCGTCAGTCAGGTTAATCTTTCTGTCCAGGCGGATAAACACCGCGAGGTCGTCAAAACACAGGAAGTCTTCTGTTACTTCCTTGCCTGATGTTGCCGCGACTGCTCTGATACCTTGAAATTTAACATTCTTCAGTTCGAACTCTTTCATCAATGCTTTCGCATAACTGCTGTTGTTGTTATGCTGGGCGGTGCGATAAAAAGCGCGTTGAGCAGCGCGGATGATCAAAAAGATTTTGGCCTCCCAGATGTCGGCCGCTTTGTTGTGATGTTTGCTTGCGTGTACCATTGCCCTCTACCCTCGTCAGCACATTAAATCTTCTGACTTTGCCTTTTTTAGGCTTTTTCTTTTTCTCTTTTAACTTGCTACCGGGGATGTTCGCAACAGGTGTGCCAAACAAGGGAATGCAGGTTTTAGGGGGTTTTTGAGGGGAATTTGGTGGTTTTTTTCACCAGATTGGTTTTTTTCACCACCGATTATCTGGTGTTTTACACCATTAGCTCTTCCAGCTTATATTTCTTATAAAAGTGCCGGAATTGGTCGTAGGTCATTCCAAGCATCTCCGCAGCACTGCGCTGGTTGCCCGCAGCTTCTTTCAATGCATTCAGGAGGAGAGTTTTTTCGTAGGCGCGAACTTTCTCGTAAAAATTTCCACGAATGGGTTCTACCGAGGTAATTTCCATTGGCAGCTCGCTGGCGTGGATCGTGCCGTCTTCATCATAAAAATAGAGCCGCTCAATCGTGTTTTTCAACTGGCGAATGTTGCCAGGCCAGTAATAGTTTTTCAATTCATTAATGGCCGAGGGCGTAAAGTTTTTTTCTTCCAGATTAGGAATTTCCCGATGGAGCTTGTCGATAAAATGATCGATCAGGGCGGGAATGTCCTCGCGGCGTTTTCGTAATGGGGGAAGGGTCAGCTCTGCAAAAGAGAGGCGATCGTAGAGATCTTCGAGGAACTCACCATTCTTCATCATTTTTCCCAGGTCGGCATTGGTTGCGGCGATAATACGAACATCGACAGTTATCGATTTGGTACCGCCCAGTCGTTCAAATTGCTGATATTCGATCACGCGCAACAGTTTTTCCTGGACGGTGCGATTCATATTCGCGACTTCATCGAGGAAAAGTGTGCCGCCATCGGCGATCTCCAGCTTACCGGCCTGGGCATCAACCGCGCCGGTGTACGCACCTTTCTCCCGGCCAAACATTTCGGCGATAATCAGATCTTCCTGAAATGCGGCACAGTTTACCACTATATACGGTGCTTCGCCCCGCCCACTTTCATTGTGAATAAATTGGGCGAGCAACTCCTTACCGGTGCCCCGTTCGCCGCGTATCAACATGGGACGGGCAATTTTTGCATAAGTAGATGCCTGCTGCAACACTTTTACATATGCTTCGCTGTTCCCGATGCCAAAAGGAATTTTATTATCAACTAGCTGTTTTTTTATTTCGCCGGCCATAGGAATCTTATCTCGCTGCTATCTGAGGGTTTCGGACGATTACAATGCCCATATCACGGGCGGTGGACTGGAAAATAGTAAACATATCGGAAAAATGAAAGTGGTAGAGACAATTCATGTCTCTACCTCAAAGGTTAACCTGATATTGTTCAAAATAAGCAATGCCCGGGAATGAAAAATGGAAAATGCCACAAAATGGGTATTTCTTAAGGAGATATCCTTTGTAGATTTCGCTATAGTATGTTTCCGGAATTGCCGATCCATGAAACCGAAGGAGTGATCCATGCGATTTTTTCTACCGATATTAATTCTACTGCTGATAATATCATCCTATACATTTGCCCAGAGTATCTATTTAGGCGCTAGCGGCACACTTTCCACCAGCATTAGTGAGAGCAATACAGAAGCTCCGGTTGTCGATCATCGCAACGTTGGGATTGCCGGCCTCGACTTTCGCTACAAATTTCGGAATGAGCTGCCGTTATCCATCGGCTTGCAGGCCCGCTACGGGGAACGCACTCTGCTTGATCGCGGTCCGGTTTTCGGGGATGGCACTGCGAATCCCACCGGATTAAACCGGGATTTGAAAATTTTTCTGATGGAAGTTCCGCTATTATACCATCGCCCTCTTTCTCAAACCTGGATGCTAAATGGTGGCCTGCAAAGTGGTTTTTCTTATCTGAAGGTAAATGAACTGGCGACTTTTCATACTTCCGGTGGTGGGGCACCGGTTGCTCAGGCCACTGGCTCGGGCTCGGGAACGTCCTTTTCACTATCGCCGGTTCTCCAACTTAGCCACCAGCTTAGCGCGCCGGCTTTTCTGACGATTGGCGCCGAATACCGCTTGCTGCAGTTCGATGTCACCTGGATAAAAGATTTCGAATTTGCCGAAGTCCTCAATCCCTTGCTTTCAGATGCTACCGGCACTTTTGATCTCGATGGCTTTTATTTCAATGTCGGCCTGCATTTCAAACTTTGGGAATCTGACGAATAAGCAATAATAGACAATCACCCCTTGGGCTATTGTCTATAAGTGATAACATGAAATATTTCAGCCCCATGGGGGCGTCATGTATCCCTGCTTGCAAAGCGGAAAATAACCATAGCCCAAAGGCCTACCACAAGACCATCCCCTCTTTCTTCAAAACATGTTTACAATCTACCACGAAAAATGCGCTGGACTTTCAGCTCCAAGGAAAGCATATTTACAGACAAATCAATCCTAAACGGAGAAAGGGAGTCTATGAAACAGCAATATTTTTTAGCAGCAATTTTTGTTTCGTTATTTCTGTGGGTGGTGTCTTATAGCGCCTATCAGGATGGAGATGCGGTATCGGTGAAGAATTTTGTTTTTTGCAGCGGCGTGGAAGAAAGGCAGCCGGTCGGGCAGGATACGGTATTTAGCAATACCATCGAGCGGATTTACTGCTACACAGAATTTGCCAGCAGCAGCGGTAACGATACCGTCCACCATGTCTGGTATCACGGCGAAGAAGAACGGGCGCGGGTCGCGCAGAACATCAAATCGACGCGCTGGCGCAGTTGGAGCTCCAAACGAATCGTTCCTTCCTGGAGCGGCGACTGGCGGGTGGATATCGTCGCGGCAGACGGTAGTGTGCTGGCCAGTAAATCGTTTACGGTACGAAAAGACGGGGAGTAGTTTCCTGATCTAAGAACAGAGTAAATTAAGTGGCAGTAGCAGCTCGCAGTTAAGAACAACTGCCTGCTGCCACTGCCCAGTGCCACTTACTTAACTAATCACCGTATTGCTCCTTCATCCAATGCTGATATTCACCGCTTTTCACCCGGGATACCCATTGCTCATTTTCCAGATACCACTCGATGGTTTTGCGGATGCCGGTCGCAAAAGATTCCGCCGGCTGCCAACCAAGTTCCTGCTTGATTTTGCTGAAATCGATGGCGTAGCGCCAGTCGTGCCCGGGACGATCTTTTACAAAGGTGATCAGCTCTTCCCGCGGGGCGCCGCCATCCGCCGGTAAAATTTCGTCCAGGCAGCGGCAAATTTCCCGAACAACCTCAAGGTTTTGCATTTCGTTATCCCCACCGACATTATAGGTCTGCCCGTGGCGGCCACGATTCATAATTGTCCAGATGGCAACGCAGTGATCCCGCACGTAGAGCCAGTCCCGCACGTTGCTGCCATCGCCATATACCGGCAGCGGCTTGCGCGCCTGCGCATTGAGCACCATTAAGGGAATCAACTTTTCCGGGAATTGATAAGGCCCGTAATTATTGGAGCAATTGGAGATAGTCACCGGAATACCGTAAGTCTTATAATAGGCCCGCACCAGGTGATCGGAAGAAGCTTTTGAAGCGGAATAGGGACTATTGGGCTTGTAGGAGGTCGCTTCGGTAAAAAATCCTTCATCGCCCAGGCTGCCAAAAACTTCATCGGTGCTGACGTGGTGAAACAACTGCAGCCCATCCTGACGTTCGCGGGCAATTTCCAGCAAGTTGAAAGTACCGATAACATTCGTCTGGATAAAAGCGCCGGGACTGACGATCGAACGATCTACATGGGATTCCGCCGCAAAATGGCAGATTGTATCAACGTCATACTTTTCAGCAATCTGCCGCAGCTTTTCCAGATCGCAGATGTCGGCATTTTCGAAGATGTAGCGCCCGGGAAAATCTTTTTCGATACTTTGCAGGTTTTCCGGATTCCCGGCATAGGTGAGTACATCAAGATTGATAATCCTGCCGCTAAAATCGGTTTCCCGCAATACATAGTGGATAAAGTTCGCGCCTATAAAACCGCATCCGCCGGTCACTAAAATGTTTTTCATTATGCTCTCTTTTCTTTTTTGCCACTGATTATCACGGATATAAACAGATGAAATCAAATATAAAATCTATGCATCTTCTCATTTCTGAAAATATATGGGCATCTGCGACCAAAATTCATCTTTAAAAAAATTAATATGTAACAACTCATATCGCTACGCTAAGTATTTACACCGCTGTATAGATTACGTTTTAAAGGAAGGATTTTATTCGAAGCTTATGCAGTAAGAGATATTACTTCGCGCCGCTGAACTCGTAATTTGTTTCGCTGATCACCGGTTCGTAACGATAAACTTTGTTCCACAGATTCAAGGTTGTCGCGACATCGAACTCGCAGTAACGGACGATGCGCTCCCATTCATTTTCGATATATGCATCGAACACCTTGCCACCGCTTAAGTCTCCTTTTGGACTGGGAATGCCATGCAGCTCCGCTAAAATACCGAGGGACATCACCTTGCTGAAATCCCAATTATAATAATGCATCATCAGGTCGAAGTGCGGATCGGTGCGATAACGGGCGAGCATACGAAAACGATCATTGGAAGGTTTGATGCCGTGGTAAGTCATTCGCTGCAGAATAAAGGGGATATCGAAACCGATGCCATTATAATGGATGAACACGCCGCGTACCGTTTTTATGACGTGATTAAATTCTTCGAGGATCTTGTATTCGTCATGCCCGTAAAGGGACTTCAGCTTGATTTTTTCACCGTTATGAATATACCCGAGGGAGATACAGATCACCTTTCCAAAATCGCCATTGATGCTGGCAAAATAGCGAAAGTCGAAATCCGGATTCCGCTCCTTTTGCCGGTCAATTTTTCCCTGGACGTACGCCTGCACTGTTTCGCTGTATTCAGAAAAATCGGCGGCGGGAACGGTTTCAATATCTAGTGCGAGATGGTCTGCCATAATATTTCCTCTGGATGAAAATGTTTGCGGTGGCTGTCTGCTGAATAAAAACTAATCAATCCCCAAAGCGTTTGCAAGGACTAAGAGAGTTACAAATTCGGAGTTCGGAATTATGGTATGTATCCTTCAAACTTCTTCAACAAATCCTGCATGGACGGCATTTCCAGATGGCGCACTTTCGCCCCGGAGGATTTAAAGATCAATTCCGATGCCTGGTGAAAATCCTGCCCGCGGTATTTATCGGAAAGAAAAATGACTTCCTTAATTTTTTTCTGGGCAATCTGCTTCGCGCATTCGTTGCAGGGAAAAAGTGTGGCATAAATCCGGCAATTGCGCAGGTCATTGGTGGTCGAGCTAAGGATAGCATTGGCTTCCGCATGGACGACATAGGGATACTTGGTATTAATCCAGTCGCCTTCCCTTTCCCAGCTGAAATGCGCTTCGTCTACCCCGGCGATAAAACCATTATAGCCAGTACCGACAATATGGTTTTCATCATTAACGATCACTGCGCCCACTTTACTGCTGGGATCTTTCGACCGTAAAGACGTAAAGATAGCGATTCCCATAAAATATTCATCCCAGCTTAAAGAAATGGATGACTTCGCCATTAATACCTCCGCTTATTTGATTGTTATTTGCCCGATTAACAAGTGGCAACACAACGGCTTCAAAATGATTATTTATTCCTGGAAATCCACTCAAATCAGAGACATTCCAATATAACAATCCCGGGGGGAATAACAATCACCAATCAGGAGATTTAGGGGGGGAATTATTACAATTTAGATGACTATCGCCAAACGCTACTTTCCGGGAAAAAGGCATACCAACCAAACCAGAAAGAGAGATGCCCCGGCAACCGGGGTAAAGTGATCGCCCCATCGCCCCGGCGCAGATGTTCTTCGGCAATTTCCCATTCACTGCCTTCGGAATCAAGCAGGCGCTTTCCGGAAGGATTTTCCAGGAATTTAATTTTACCACGTTCATAAATCCGCACCGCCATATTTTCCGCATCAGCGATTACCAGCAAATTCTTTCCATTGAACGAATCGTTGATCAATGGTTGCTTTGCCAACGTCTGCAGGGGATAGGCCAGGGAACGCCCGTTGATATGAATGCCATAGATCCAGTCTTTCGCCTGAAGCCGATTATCCCGCCAGGCAACCGGGAACATGGTTTTATCGCTATCGAAATAGGTTTTGTAAGCAGCGCCGGGACGGTAATCCCTTTCATGTCCGGTCTTAATATCCAGCACTTTTGTCGCCGGATAACGTTTCCGCCACTCTCCCCAGGTGGTGCGCACAGTATAAAATGGCTGCAATTTCATATTTGCCTCGGCGGCTGCTCCGGAAACCGCTTCGCCGGTTAAGCTGGACCAGAGGGAATTTGTCTGCCGGTCGTACATTAACTTGTTGCTGCGATACAACAATCCGGACGATCCGAAAGTGACCGAAAGGCTGTCGTTTATTTTACCCAAATAAGCAATCGCCGCTCCGCACAGTGTGCAATAGGTAAGGGAAATGGCTTCACCACCAATGGTAGTGTTGAGCATCTCATGCCAGTTCAAAATGCGTAATGGATAGGCGCGATATTTACCATTGAGGGCGATGCCGAAAACATCATCATTATCGCTCAGGTAGAACGCTTTTTCTGCTGCCAACAAGGGCGGGTCGTCCAGCGCCGGAATGCCATCTTTGGCAACACCGCCCCAAACCACTTCATCGAGGCGGATTTGAAAATCGCGACCTTCAGCAAAGAAAGCGGCGATGGCCGGATCGATATTATTGTACAAATAAAATTTGTAGGATTGATAAACCGGATGGGGCGTCACATCCTGCTGACCGAGCCACTCCATCCAGCGCGGCCAGCTTGCATCCATCTTTTTGCCGGTTATTTTCCGAAGCGGCTTTTTCCATTCTTTCGGAAAACGAATCAATTGCATCGCATCCATAAATGCCGGTAAAAGCGAGATATCTTCTTTCGCTGCCAGCCAGTCTGCCGATTTTTTCTGGATGGTCGGGCTTTTACTCAGCAACCCTTTCATTTTTTGCAAAATTTCCTGATCGTTTCGGTACGCCCCCTGTGCCTGCGCTGCCGATATCAGAAAGAGAAAAAAGAGCATTATGCAAGTCCACATATTCGCCGTCATCTTTTCTTTTAAACGCACAATGCGCCCTTTCTGATTTTGTATAATTGTTGCGCCAACATAATCAATTCAGCGGTAACAATGCCTCACAAAAGAATAACATCCTGTAAAAAAAGGGGGGCTGCCCGGTCTTTCGACACCAGCAGCCCCTGGAGGGGAGGGAAGGAGTATAAACAAACTTAATTGGGATTTTACTTCTGTTTCCTCAACACTTATATATTAAACAAACCTCATGCCATTTTCTGTTCATGCTTCAACCACAAGAAAGAACATCTACACAAGTCATTTTTTTACAAAAACTTAGAGCAAAAACCAAATTTAGAAATCCGAATAAAGATTGCCACCTATTGGGTATTACTACGCAACGAATGAACAAAATTGGGTGATATGCCCCAGATGCAAAAAAAACGGCAGACATTAAAAATGCCTGCCGTTAACAAAGTTTGCTTGTCCGTCGCTTCGTTACTTGATTTCTTTTCCATATTTTTTATGGAAATGATTTCTTGCGCCAATCACCCAGCCATCGCGGCGGATGCGCCCCGGGAATTCACCGATTTTACCGGAAAGGTCGTCGATATCCTTGTCGTCCATCGTAGCGATCTGGCTAAAGCGAAAGATGCCCAAATCGTTCAGGCGCTTTTCGAGCACTTTTCCGATCCCCCAAATTTTCTTCAGGTCATCCCGTTCGTCTTCCTGCACATCGGGCACAACAACAGCTGCCACCGGCGCTGCTTTCAATGATTTTCGACAATCTTCCAGGTCGGATGTCAGGCTATCCACTTTTACCCGATACGCCTGAATTTCTTCTTCCAGGCTATATAGATTCGCTTTGGAAATATTCCGGTCTTTTTCATCGCGTTCATAGCGGCCTTTACACCAAAAATAGCCAATAATAAACCCCAGGATAAACGCTGCCAAGAGGCACAAAATGATTTGAGTAATCAGGTAAGTCATCTTAATTTTCCTCCAGAACGTTAAATTCTACACGACGATTTTGCTGCTTGCCGCTCTCTTCATCATTATTAGCCAACGGCTTAGTTGCGCCATAGCCGGCGGTCTTCAGACGGGCGCCATCAATATTTTTTCCGATCAAATATTGGCGAACAGCGATGGCGCGATTTTTACTTAACTCCAGGTTATACTGAGCATCGCCGGTGGCGTCTGTGTGTCCGGCAATTTCAATAACAGATGAAGGCTTCTGATTTAAAATGCTGGCAATTTCATCGAGCAGTTTATAACTGGCGGCATCAATAACCGCGCTATTAGACTCAAACTCGATGGTTTTTCCGGCCAGCAACGCATCCAGCTTGATCTGTGTTTCGGTTTTAGGCTTCGCTGGTGCAGTTGTTGTGTCCGGTGGCGGTACCGGCGCCGCGACGGTCAGATTGTTAACCACACCGGCAACACCATACACATCGCTAACAATACCCGCTGCCTGGCCAGCAATTTCATCATTGGCAACTTCCCCGGCCAGGATTGCATGGCGGCCATTAAAACTGACATTTTCCAGCGAAATACCGGCATTTGTTAAGGCTTCCCGGGAGCGATTGGTAAGATCGCGGGCCATCTCATCTGCATGGAGAAAAATGCAAAGCAGACAGATGATCAAAAACCCCAGGAGCCCCAAAATAGCAAGGATAAATCTGCGTTTCATCTCAAACCTCAATATTGTTGGCAGCAAAAGTTTTTCTCAACATCGTTCAAAAATAGCTTTTTAAAAAATTTGCCCTGTAAAATAAATGATAATTTTTGACTATCAGTATGTTGCAAATTGGGTGATTTCCCATAGCTCCGAAAAGAAAATGCGGCAAAAGACGCAATCAAAGCGGTATTAACAAACCGCTCAAATCAAATGATACTTTTCCAGGCGGTAGCGAAAAGTATCCCGGCTAAGGTGGAGCAATTTGGCCGCCCGGGATTGATTGCCATCGGCAATCGCCATTGCATCCTGCAACAGCTTTTTCTCGATTTCATCGAATGAGATTCCTTCCGGCGGCAACTTAAAACGTTCGAGCGGCGAGGCAGATGGTTCGCTACTACTCAACATACCAATTTGCAAATCTTCCGCATCGATGGCATCCCCCTCGACAAAGATCATCGCCCGCTCTATGGCATTGCGCAGTTCCCGGACATTTCCCGGCCATTCATGATTTCGTAATTTATTCCGTGCTTCCGATGTAAATCCTTTTACCGATTTTTTATAGCTGATATTCAGTCCATTAACAAAGTTACTGGCCAGGGTGAGAATATCATCCCCCATCACTCTCAACGAGGGAAGGTCAATATTAACAACACTTAAGCGATAGAATAAATCTTCCCGGAACGCTTCTTCATGGACCAGTTTCTTTAAGTGACGGTTGGTAGCCGTTATCAAACGGATATCGACTGATATTTCCTTGTTACTGCCCAGCCGGCGAAAACGGCGGGTTTCCAAAAAGGAGAGCAGCTTTGCCTGCAGTTTCGGAGGCATTTCCCCAATTTCATCCAGGAATAATGTGCCATTATGTGCTGTTTCCAACAGTCCGGGCTTCGTCGCCATCGCATTGGTGAATGCGCCTTTTTCGTAGCCAAACAGTTCGGATTCCAGCAATGTATCCGGAATCGCCGCACAGTTGATTTCGACAAAAGGCGCCTGGCTTCCCTGCGACGAATAATGGATAATGCGGGCAATCATGCTTTTTCCGGTGCCGCTTTCCCCGGTTAGGAGGATCGTTGCCGTCGGAATTTTCGCAATTTTCTCGATCGTGCGTTTTACTTTGCTAATCGGCTCGGAATCCCCCCAGATATGGGCAAATCCTTCGCTGGATTGTGCTTTTAAAATGCCTTCAAGTAATTGTATTTCATTGCGTTGCTGATTGACTTGCTGTTGTAGTGTTGCTTTATCGGTAACATCCGTTATCAGGCAAAACAATGGCCTATTCGTATCATTCGTGGCGTGAAAAACGATGTTAAAGTAGTTAATCTCACCGGCTTCAGATTCGCGGTTGATATTTTCCAGGGAGAACGTTGGCTGGCTGCCATCGATAATGGCGGTCAGGACCGCTTCCAGGCCAAAAGTTTCCGGGAAGAGCTGGGTAATGGACTGCCGCTGCACATCCCCGCTGGAAACTGTAAAGCGAGCAAAGCGCTTGTTCGCAGTCACTACCCGGCATTCCGGGGAGAGATAGGCAAAACCGTAAAGGTTCTGACTCAGTAAATTTTCAAAAAACAGCGCGTCCATAGTTTAGCTTGAGGCAATAAGTAGACCAAGTTTTTCAAATGCGGCTTCAACATTATTATTTTCTTTTGCGCTGGTCAGCAAAACCGGCGCTTTTAATGTCTCTCCCAATTCTTCAAGTTGCTGGATATTTTCACTCTCAGCTGCGATCAAATCGTATTTGTTTCCGGCAAGCACTACCGGCGTATTGGGAGCCGTTTGCTGGTAGGCGCCGATAATTTCTTGCGCTACTGAAATACTGTCCGGGCGGGTAAGATCGGAGACAATCAGCGCGCCGTGTGCGCCAATCATATAATTCTGAATTTGCGGCGTGATTACTTCCGCCCCTTCAATATCCCAAAGCAAAAAGTTAAACTGCACTATTTTATGCTTATCGGTTTCCAGTGGAGAGAGGAGTTTTTGACAAACCTTGATACC
>JAUIFT010000646.1 GCA_030430345.1 Calditrichia bacterium
TCACTTTTTTATCCGTATCAACCCAGGCCCAGGAAACACTCCCTCCTTATCACTGGGCGAATAATTATATCGATTATTTAAAAGTACGCGGACATTTGCCAGAATTGTCGGTCTTGAATCGTCCGTATCACCGCACAACTTTAGCCAAGCAGCTCCTGGCGATGGAGATGGATAAACTCTCCGGCAGCGAACGGAAAATGGTTTCCGTATTGTATAATGAATTTTTGCCCGAATTGAATTTACTGGGCAGTATTCCCGGCGAAAAATGGCGCTCACTGCTTGAAAAAGCACTGAACTTTCTAAAACTGACTTTTGCCCCGGAATGGGAACATCCTGCTTTAAAAGCGGGTTTTTTCGGAGAGACAAATTATTTCGAATCGGATGACGTGTCTCTCTCCAATCCGGATTTCCGCTTCCACTCCCAGTTCGCCGCCTATTGGCGGGATCGTCTGACGCTCTACAGCAATGTTGTTTTTTTTAATAATGCACCGGAAAATTATATCGGAAAGGAATACAATGAACTTTTCGGATACAATGAGCAATCCTTTCTTAGCTACCATCATGGCTGGTTTCAGGCCAAGCTGGGGCGGGATTTCCTGCAGACAGGGCCGGGGCGCAGCGGGCAACTACTGTTTTCGGACAATAGCCGTCCATTCGATATGTATCATGTAATGCTCAGCAGCCGCTTTCTTCAGTTTTCCTTTTTTGGTATTCAGTTGGATGAGTCTGATATTGTTAATGGGGATAGCCGGTTATTTGACCCGATTTATCGCTACATTAACGGACATCGCCTTAGCTTAAATATTAATGACAAATATTTTTTCGGTTTGTCGGAAGTCATCCTTTATTCCGGCATCGACCGCCCCTGGGAGCTTGGGTTGATGAATCCACTGACATTCTATTATGCTTACAGTGTGAATCAGGAGCGTGCCGCTTCCCCGGGTAATTTGCTTTACAGCATCGACTGGGATTTATATTTTGCCCGGAATCTGGAGTTTTACGGAGAATTAATGATTGATGATATTCAGGTCGATGCAGAAGTGCCATCCGATTTGGAACCGAATGAATACGCTCTGCTTGCCGGTCTTAATTGGGCGAATCCACTGAATGTTAGCGGTGGGATGCTCAACCTGGAATATACCCAGGTGCGAAACCGTACCTATAATGTTCAAGCAGTTGCTGCCGATCGTTTTTTGCATCGCAACGAAGAAATCGGTCATTATCTGGGGAATAATTTCGAAAGATATGGCCTGGGATATACCCACTGGATTTTACCGGAATTATCCGTGAAACTCTCCGGCAGTATTGTTCGGCAGGGAGAGGGCAGTGTGGATGGCGAATTTAACACCGACTTTCTAAATGCGACTGTTGAAGAAGGATACAGCGAACCATTTCCGTTTGGTGTTGTCGAAAAACATACCAGCTACGGTTTATCGCTATTTTACAAACCGCATAACCTCGGCCATTTATTCCTGGAATTAAATCAGGACAAGCTGAACAACTTTCAGCATACCGACGGTGCGGAATTCTCGGATTTCACGTTACGTGCAGGGGGTTGGCTGCAGTGGCATCACCTCTGGCAATGGTAAGGATTTCGCAAACAGACCTACCGGAATGTTTCCGGCAGCCTGCATCACATTATCTACACGCCATCCTGAGCCTGCCAGGTGGCGATATTTACATTGTTAAGGTTCCGGCAAAATCTCGTATGAAATGCCCTTTGAAATGAATTTTATTTATCCATTTCATCGATTTTTTGCTGAACTTCTTTGAGGGTTTTTTCCAGGAGTTTCTTTGCTTTGTTTTGCAGGTCGCTGCAGGTTGTTCTCATTTCCTGCTTGTAGTTATTATCCGTAATTTGTGGCAGGTTGATTAATACATTCAGGACAGCGCCAACGACCCCTCCATAAGCGGTTTGCGCACCAACGCCGGCATCGGTAACCGAGTTAACGTTTCCTTTTTCCGCAGCCTCCGCAGAAACTTCCATTGCCTGAAAACTGAGTCGGGCCGTATTTAAAGGCACATTAACGGCAGTTTTTAAACCTGCCTGAATCGCAGCGCTGCGTTTTTCTTTTTCTTCACTAGTGTTTTTCGGCAGGCGGGTAGCAGCCATGTAATCGTTAAATGCATCGGTATCGGCATCAACCGCAACTAGTAATTGATCCTTAATTGTTTGTGCTTTTTCCGCCAGGGCGAGAAGATCATCCTGCACAGTTTCATATCCTTTTTTACCGATCGTCAAATTGCTGACCATCGAGGCAAGTGCCGCGCCCAGCGACCCGGACAATGCCGCGATTGAACCGCCGCCTGGTGCGGGAGTGTCACGGCTGACTTCATGAACCAAATCGCTGGTTTTCATGGCAACCAGTGCAGACTGCGCTTCAGTGGGCAGTCCAAGGATCTTTTCTGCGGGATCGAATGGCGCGACATCATTGAGGCCGAGAGAGAAGATCGCACATTCAATTGCATCGGTAACCGGTACCCCTGCTGACTTGCCCTGCTTACGCAAATAATATTTTCCCGCTTCATAAATCCACTGGAAGGGCACCAGGCCGACAATCTCGCAACCGGTAACAACCACGCCCCGGCGGGCAGCGGCTTCCCGGGCCGCATCGACAACCACATGGGGCGGGGTAATTTTATAGTTGGTAAAATTAATCGTGATCTGGGCACGTTTGTACTCCTCTACATACCAGCCAATCGCGCGTACATGCTTGCCGGCTGAGACCATTGTCGACTCACTCAAATCAGGGAAGAATGTCATATGGTTTTGGATGGTTCAT
>JAUIFT010000647.1 GCA_030430345.1 Calditrichia bacterium
TTCCTCATCATCATATTCGAGGAGCGGGAAGTCGGTGACCCAGCAGAAGGCCAACACGTCTGTGTCGATCAGGTCGGCCCGGCGGCCGATTTCCAGCCGCAGCCATTCATCGGGGTTTTCCGGGCGAATTTGCCCGCTCCAGCCGCCAAATTCCAGATTAACATGGAATTTGAGAGTGACCTCAAAGTCCTCCTGCAAAGCCATGTTTACGCAGTTGGAGATAGTATTCACTGTTGGCGTCCGACGGTTCATCGCATACACATCGTTGCTGGTATGGCTGCTCTGGTAACCGGTAATAACGACCGCAAGATGATTCGCGCCAGCATTGGCGATCTGTTCTATTTGGGCAGCGGCGGTGGAGGTATTGTAACCATTTGCGGTCCAATCTGCAAACGTCACTCCCCGAACCGGTTTTAAGGCTGGGCGGTCATCCCCGGTTGGCAATCGGTCACAATTATTTATAAACATTAAGCTTATCAACAAAGTTGCAGGCAGGAGATATCCCAATAATTTCGAATTGTTTTTTTTCACCGGTGACCAATCTTCGGTCTGGTGGTCAAAATTTTTGAATATGCTATAGATAATATTTTTGCCGGTTTTATTCATTTTTATGCTGCAAACAGTGACAGTAAGCGCTATTTCCGGGTTCAATGAATACTTTGGGAATATTTCGAGAATTAATTCTACTTCGCTGGCTCTTTATACTCGCCAGGCATCATTGTGATCCTGGGAAATTCTAAAGGCGAACCATTTTTCGCAGAAAGTTCAGCAACAGTTCCCGGTTCTCATAAAAATAAATTGCCCCGGAAATTACTGTAAGGGCTGTTACGATAAGCATCGGTATGCCGATATAATCAAGATATTGGGCAGAATATTTGCCCCCGTCCGGAGGATAGTAGTGATGTACGTTTATGACGATCAGTATCAGAAAAATGGTTATCATCTGGGCAAAGGTTTTCCATTTCGCGAGCACATGGGTAATAATCGGTTTCCCCACCTGCAGGGCAAATATACGATTGGCGGTAATAATGCCATCCCGAATTGCAATCACCCAAACCATCCAGGGCATCACGTAGTCCAAAATGGCGAAAGCGACCAGCGCAGAGGTTACCAGCACTTTATCAGCCAGCGGATCCATGAATTGGCCCAGACGGGTAATTACCCCGAATTTTCGCGCATACCAGCCGTCATACCAATCGGTAATAGCTGCAATGGTAAATATCGCCGATGCCAACATTTGCTCAAAGGGCCTCGTTTTCAGGATCAGAAAAATAAACAGGGGGGTCAGCAATATGCGTAAAATCGTTAGCTGGTTCGGAATCGTTAACCGCATGACACCTTCTGGTTTTATCAAAGCAAAAAAGGTAATAAGTAATCTCGTTCAATTGAAACTGTTTTTAAAAAGAAATCCAGGGCTTCTTAAATTATTAAATAATGAAGTGAACAGAAACACAAATTCTGGCATCAAATCTTGCTATTTTCGGTTTGTTGAAGACATGCGAGCAATAAATACGCACTGTTTAAACGTAAATTCGGTGTTCTAAAAATGAGGATCTGAGTGAAAAAACGGCCGCTTTTCATCTGTGAGTTGAATCATAGGCAGGTATAGGCGGTTAACTATATTAAAAATCAAAAGATGTAGTTTACATGGCGGAGCTACATCCACCCTGTTTCATTGAAATTCAGCTACTCAGATTTCTTAATTCTATCGTTATAGAGGCGTAAAGTATTATGTTTCAGGCAAAAATTGATGGTACCGTAGATTTGTTAAAAAAATCACCATCGGGAGAAAATGTCGCATTACTGGGAATTAGCCGCGTGGCAGCCCAGGTATATGCAAACCTGTCCCAAATCACTGATCCGGGCGAGAATGTTATCGGATACATTAATGTCGATCCCGTTGACAAAAGCAGCAACGGATTTTCTCTCCCCCGGCAGTTAGGTGGACTTGATAATTTTCAGGAGATTATTAAGACGTTCGGAATAAAAAGGGTTGTGTTGACTGTAGATCCAAGCGATATTGAACGGTTACAGAACTTGATTCAGCGTTGCGAGGCTGAAAAAGTTGAATATTCCCTGCTTCCGAAGACGTATAATGTTGGCAATGGCAAACGCCAGGAATCCCAAGAAGAACCGGAAAGGCCGGAATTGAACGTACCCCCGGAAATATGGATTCAACGTCCCCTGGATCTGCTCATCTCCCTGATGTTATTTCTTTTGTTTCTGCCCTCGTGGGTTTTTATTGCAATTGCAATCAAGTTAGAATCCAAGGGAGGCATTTTATATTCGCAGGAACGGGTGGGGCTTGGCGAGCACACATTTCGCATATACAAATTTCGCAGTATGTATACCGATGCGGAAAAACGCGGTGTGCCCCAATTAGCGACCCAAAACGATCCGCGAATCACAAAAGTAGGATTGATTCTCCGAAAAACCCGATTGGATGAATTACCGCAGCTGGTAAATATCATCCGGGGCGACATGAGCCTTATCGGCCCCCGTCCGGAGCGTCCTTTCTTCGTGGAGAAATACAGCGAAGACATGCCAAATTATAAGGACCGGTTGAAAGTAAAACCGGGATTAACCGGCCATGCCCAGGTAGAAACCGGGTATGATGAATGTATTGAAGATGTACGGATTAAACTGCAGCACGACCTGTATTATATTGAAAATCGTCACTCATATAAACTTTATTGGAAAATATGGCTGAAAACGGTTTGGGTAGTGCTGACAGCGAAAGGACAATAACCCTTTGGACACAGCTACCAATATTCTGT
>JAUIFT010000648.1 GCA_030430345.1 Calditrichia bacterium
CCGATTCTTGGTGCGCAACACACGCAGCAGCATCGGCCCGAAGAGCATGGCGCCGAGGTTGTGGGCGTTGGGGTTGCCCAGATAGAGCCCGACCGAATCGCGCCCGTGTGCGGTTTGGATCTGATGCAGGCGCTCGGTGGCTTCGTCGAGCGCGTCGTCCCATGCGATCGCCGCCCACGACGAGCCGTTGCGCCGCATGGGATGTCGGAGTCGGTCGGGATCCTCGTGAAGCTCTTTCAGCCCGACGGCCTTCGGACACACGTGACCGCGGCTGAGCTCGTCGTGCTCGTCGCCGCGAATGTCTTCGACGCGGCCATCCCGTGTTTCGATGCGAAGCCCGCACATCGCTTCACAGAGATTACAGGTACGATAATGCCTCTGTTCTGCCGCGCCATTTTTCATTCTATGCTCCCCGGCTAGAGGTTATAGATTTCTTCGATTTCCGCCTGATACTTTTCCAGGATCACCCGGCGCTTCAGTTTCATCGTCGGGGTCAATTCCGGCTTGGAGTCATCAGTAGTTACCGGTCCCCATTCCGCAGCGAGTAAAGCAAACTTTTTAATTTGTTCAATATGGCTAAACCCGGGATTGTAACTATCAATAATTTCCTGGTAGGCCCGCAGTACCTCCGGATTTTTCACCGCATCTTCCAGGGTTGTCCAGGTAACATTGTTTTTGCTGCACCAATCCTGCAGGGCGTTGACACTGGGAACGATCAAAGCAGAAACAAATTTACGTTTCTCTCCTATTACCATAATTTGTTCAACCAGGAAATTCTCTTTCAGTTTATTTTCGATTGGTGCCGGCGCAACATATTTACCACCGGAGGTTTTCAGCAATTGCTTTTTACGATCAGTGATTTTCAGATATTTTTTCCCGCCCGGACCATCTACCAGTTTTCCGATATCGCCGGTACAGAACCAGGTTTCCCCATCGATTTCTTTCATCACTTTCGCCGTTTCATCCGGCTTGTTGTAATAACCCATCATAATATTCGGACCCTTGGCGAGAATTTCTCCCTCATCCCTGGCATAAGTGCCGTCGCTGTCATCTATCAGCAAATCTACTTTATCGATAGAATACCCCACGGTTCCGAGCAATGAACCATTTTCGACAAAACGGCCCACAGTGAGCACTGGAGAAGTTTCCGTTAAGCCATATCCTTCCCGTACCGGGATGCCGGCAGCAGAAAACACCTGGGCAATCTTCCGCGGGCAGGCTGCCGCTCCGCTGACGATCCCACGAACATTGCCGCCAACGCCTTCCCGCCATTTGGAAAAGATGAGCTTGTCCGCAATTTTCCACTTCAGGCTATCTTGTTTTTGATCGTATTCATAATCATTTGTCAGACTTAACGCCCAGAAGAATAATTTTTTCTTCACACCGCTGAGGGCCAGCCCCTTATTGTAAATTGCTTCGTAGACTTTTTCCAGCAGTCTCGGTACAGTGGTAAAGAAGACTGGTTTTACCGAACGCAGATCCCCGTCTTCGCCACCAAGATTATCCACACCGACGAAGTGAATGCTAACACCATTGTAAATGTATCCATAAAGTACCGCACGCTCAAAGATATGGCAAAGCGGCAAGAAACTAAGCACCTTTTCGCCGGGTTTTTCTACCGGTAAAACTTCGGAAGTCTCCAGAACCACATGAACAATATTATTATGAGATAGCATAACCCCCTTGGGATTACCAGTAGTGCCGGAAGTATAAATGATTGTTGCCAGTTCATCCGGCTTTACCTTTTCCCGGAGTTTCGCCACCTTATCATGGTCAATATCACCAAACATCTCTTTCCAGTAAGGTTTCCCCGGTTGTTTGTCGAATGTAAAAATCTGTTTCAGGGATGGTACTTTCTTTTGCGCTATCTCTGTCTTTATATACAAATCGCCACTGCCGACAAAACAATATTTCACTTCTGCGTCATTAAAAATATATTCATAATCGGCGGCGCTAATGGTTGGATATACCGGCACATTGATCGCCCCGATTTGCTGGATGCCAAGATCGACAATCGCCCACTCCGGGCGATTTTTATAGATTGCAACGGCAATTTTATCCCCGGGCTTTACGCCAAGTTTCAACAAACCGGTGCTTACCTGGTTACCTAAATCGATGACCTCCTGCGTGCTAAAGTAAATCCACTCACCCTCAGGGCGATAGCCCATGCTTTTATTTTGTGGCTGTCTTTCGTTTTGATCATAAATGAAATCGAATAATCTGGTCAGTTCCATAGTTTGCATCCCGGTTTTTGATAATCTTTCAGGTTTTCATTGCCGGCTTATCTTTAAAGTAGTAAAGCCCGTTATCCAGCTTGGAATATAGCAATTTTCAAAGAATTCTCAAAGCGCCGCCAAGGGCATTTTTTGAGAAATATTCAGACAGCCGGTTAGCTTTGGGAAGCTTTCAATAATTTACGGCGTGCCAGTCCAAGGCGGAATTCATCGCGGTAATGATCAAACAATGCCTGGCGGGCGGTAAGGGTTGGATTTACCGGTTCATTTTTAGCCAAATGAATAATCTGCCGGTAATACCAGGCGGCTCCTGCCTGGGCATTCAATGCTTTCATCGCACTGTTAGAACTATTCGCTCCCCAGAAGCCATTCCCCAATCGAATATTGTCTTCGTAACGAATTGCGGCAGTAGACTCATCTTCGATTAATCGCTTCGCTAAATCCGGCTCCGAACATAATGGGCGGGCAATACCGATAATATCGACGGCTTCGTTCTCCAGCGTCTCATTCATAAATTCGGCATTACGGAATCCACCGGTAAC
>JAUIFT010000649.1 GCA_030430345.1 Calditrichia bacterium
CACTAAACTTTTCGAAAAGTTAGAATTGTATAAGTATTTATTATTATTCGTTTAATAAGAGTTTAGGAAGGGAAGAAGTCGTGCGAAAAAAAATCGCTTGCAGGGCGTATTAAGTGTTGTAATTACCGTTTTCGGCGTTTTCTTGACTTGCCTGAGCGTTTTGGTTTCTTGAAAATCATTTGTTTTAGTATCCCGAATTCCTGTTCGAAATTCGGGGTAAAGATATCCTGACCGAGATTCTCTTCAATCTCCCGGATTTGCCAAAATCGTCCTTCGGATATTTCTTCTTTGTTGATATGAAACGGTCCCTCATCTTTCAGCAGAAATCCATGAACCAGTTCACTTTCATGGGAATTATGCATGACATAACGAAAGAGCGCTTGAAATTGAACCATGCCGATTCCCAGTTCCTCTTCGGATTCCCGGCGCAGCGCGGTTTCAATCGATTCCCCACTACTGACATGCCCGCCGACAGCGGTATCCCAATAGCCAGGATAAAGATCTTTATTATCGGCGCGCTTCTGGAGAAAAAGCTCACCTTTTCCGTTGATGATATGAACATGCACCACCGGATGGAGCAAATCGGGATTACCATGAACCGCGCTCCGCGGTGCTTTGCCGATAATTTTTCCTTCCGGGGTTACCAGGTCAAACCATTCTTCCTGCTCATATTGCTTCAATAGTTTCCGGCGCTGCAAGCGGATACGAATAAACTCCCCGAGCATCATTCCTCCCAAAAGGATGTAGAGTAGTCCTCCGCTAATAAACGCCCAGGCTTCCTTGCTCATAAAATAAGCGGAGTAGATAATCATGAGGGTGTGAAAGGCGAGCAGATAAAACATACGGCGCATCATCACTTTCATCTGGGCCATTTGCGCGTCGGATATCTCCATTCCTTTCATGTAACGGCCGGTCATTTGAATCAGAATAGGATTACCGGAAAAAGCGCTGATACCAAGCAGTACTACCAGGATCAGTTCGATTAAGGCGGGTTTTATTTTGAAGAAAATATCGTTTTGAAGAAGAATGGAAACCAGTCCGAGGAGAACGATCAGCCCGGTATCAAAGAGAATAAAACGGTCGATCCGTTTCTCTCTATAATAAATCCACCCGGTTTCCAGAATACCGAAAGTTATCGCGATAATTAATCCCCAGGTTAAGCCGAAAAACTCGTCGGCAATAATAAAAACCAGTAATGGGAGAAATCCGATCGAGAGGTTTTTAAGAAGCGTTTTTTTATCGAGCATTTGCTATCCGGAGCAAAGTTCAGGGGAAAATTATCCGTGCGGCAATTTGCTTTAATCAGCAAGACCGCCGGTCGCTGAATATAAATGTTTGCTTGTGAATAGAGAAGGGGAATTTTTTGTAAAAGGGCGATTTACTATTCGGCAGACATTGCTTCCGAGATAGTATAAATGCTCTCTTGTATTTGCTGTAGAAAGGGATGGGATTTGGACAATTTTGCCTTGTAAATATCGAGAGTTTTCCGGAATGATTCCTGTGCTTCCTGGTATTTACCCTGCGTCTGATAAACCCGGGCTATATTGCTGTGAATAGTGCCGACTGCAAAATCATCCGGCGCAACTTTCTGCGAGCGGATATCTATGGCCCAGTTGAAATACTTTAGTGCGGTATCGCCATTATCGGTATGGAAATGAGTGAGGCCGACATCGTTCAGCAAAAGACCCATGTAAGGATGTTCCGGGCCCATCGTCCGCTCCGCCATTTCCAGGGTGCGATAAACATAACGGCGCGCCATTTCCAGTTTATTCTGGTTGTAATAGGTCATCCCGATATTTTGCATAATGAAGGATGCATACGGATGCTCAATTTTTAAGCGGCTTTCAACGATTTGCAGGGCGCGGCGGAAGTAGTCCAGCGCGTCATCAAATCTTTTTTGTTTCCGGAGCACATTCCCGAGCTTCATTATGATCGGAATGAGTGAGGCATGGCGCATACCGAGTTTGTTCTCGCCCATGCGCAGCGCTTTCCGGCAATGTTGATAAGCTTCCTGTAATTCACCCAGGGAACTCATCACATCCCCAATATTTGCGGTGATAACCATTTTCGCCGGGTGGTTGTCGCCACGAAGCTTCTTTTCGCCAATGGTTGCTGCCTGCTTCATAAAGGTGAGCGCTTCTTCGTAATTTCCCCGCGCCTCATGCAGTTTGCCAAGATTGTTGAGAATTTCCGGGAAGAAGGTTTCATTACCGATCAGCATGGCAAGGTCCATTTGCTGATTGAGCAAATCGATCGCTTCCTGATATTCGCCCATGCGGTAATGCAATGCGGCGGTTTTGCCCATCAGATTATATTTCAGAACCAGATCGATATTATCATCTTCATATTCAATATTGAGGGCGCGATATACCGCGGATAAATTATGCTTTTTCGAAAAGGTCTCCGCAGAATCCGAATTTGCAAAATGATCCACCAAGTAATGGGCCAGACGAAACCGGTCCTGATCCATTTGCTGGAACATGAAAAGATTTGCCCGCCATTCCCACATATCCGAGGCATCTTCCCGTACATACTCAAGAAAATCGATCGGCATGAAAAAAATCATCGTATGATTCAGGCGGCGCATATCGAAGAGACGTAAATTCAGGTTCTCCAGAATATCCAGGCGAAAATCCGTTGGCGTCGGCATGACCGTAGCGGCAATCATCAAGCTCGCGGGAAAAGTCGAAGTCGCTATCGGTGAGGTTGATGCCTGGGTTGCCACGGGAGTCTGGGGCTTCAGGTGGAAGCGAAGGTTCG
>JAUIFT010000650.1 GCA_030430345.1 Calditrichia bacterium
ATTCCGGACAATTCAACAACAAATATACCCACCTGGAGAGTCACAGATCTGGAGGCTGATCCCAATCAAAGTGGCGTTTTATATGCCACCCGCAACAGTAATTTTCCCAACAATGATCACGTAAAAAAATCAACCGACTTCGGGCAAACCTGGGTGGATATCACCAATAACTTGCCGGATATTCCCACCAATGCCATTGCGATAAGTCCATTCAACAGCGATCACCTTTATCTTGCCACAGACCTTGGCGTTTATTTGTCGACAAATGCCGGTGAGAGCTGGCAGGAGTTTAATGACAACCTCCCGCTGGTCTATGCTTTTGATATCCACATTCAACCGGGCGATTCAACTGCGCGCATTGCCACCTCCGGCCGGGGTGTCTGGAAAACAAAGCTGGCAGGCATTGCAACCGGTATCGATACAGCCACCCCGGCTGTCATCGCGGATTTCAGCCTGGGAAGCAACTATCCCAATCCTTTTAATCCGTCTACAACCATCCCCTATCGCCTGGATAAAAACAGTTATATTTCTGCGGTGATTTATAATGAACTGGGGCAGGCGGTTAAAGAGATTTATAGCGGTTATCAAACAGCCGGCAAACACACACTGCAATGGGATGGCACTAACACCTACGAGCAACCGATGGCTTCCGGTATTTACTTTCTGCGAATGGCTTCCGGCGGTATTGCAAAAACCAGCAAATTAACCCTTTTAAGATAAATAAATCTTTAGAGGTCCGGTGCTGGTTGAATGAAAACCCCTCCAGCACCGGACCTCTAAATTGCATTTTTTTTGCCAATCGCCCCCATAACAACATCTTAAGTTTCCCCTTGTCTCCCAAATTATCCAGCCGTATTATTTCGATGATTAAAAATGCCCTTTATTAGCGAACTCTGAAAAGGATGAGGTTTTATGTCTGAATTTTCCTTATATCTGCAGCTTGGCTTTGAACATATATCCGATATCAAGGGATATGATCATATTCTCTTCATCGTTGCACTTTGTGCCGTGTATGAAATTCAGCACTGGAAAAATGTGCTGATTCTGGTCACGGCATTTACCATTGGCCACTCAGTTACTTTGGCGCTCTCCACCCTCGGTATTATTTTGATTCCCTCAGATATCGTAGAATTCCTGATCCCGGTGACTATTTTCCTAACGGCCGTCTTCAATGTTACCAGCAGCAACGATCATTTACAGGAAAAGCGACTCAATCGAAACTACCTGCTCGCTTTGGGATTTGGGATGATTCACGGAATGGGATTCTCCAACTACCTGCGGGCATTATTGGGGGCGGAAGAAAGCATTTTGCTCCCGCTCTTTGCCTTTAATATTGGCCTGGAAATCGGTCAGCTCCTGATTGTTGCAGTAATTATGGGGGCTGCATTTCTGGCGGTTAATATTTTTAAAGTTCGCTTAAGAGAATGGACGCTGTTTATTTCCGGCGCTGCTGCCGGTATTGCCCTCATCCTTATGAGTGAAACAAAGTTTTGGTAATCGAATTTTGATACAAGGAATTACAATGAATCTCTTTCTGAACCTTTCTCAAACCGATGTTTTCCGGAAAATTATTCAGTTATTCTTTCTGGTGATGATGTATCCGTTACTATCCGGATGCAGCCATACCAGCCCGTACTACCGGGCAGATGTTGCTGATTATCCCCGGGATGTGAAATTTCATCCGAACGAAATTCATGCCCGGGTTATCCTGATTGGAGATGCCGGAGCGCCACTGCCGAACGAGCCGGTGCTGCAAACTCTCAATACCTGGGCCTCCGAGAATCCGGAGAAATCGACAATTGTTTTCCTCGGCGACAATATTTACCCGGATGGCATTATGGGCAATCTTGCCGACGCACGGCTGCGCTTATCCCGGCAAATTGATGCGGTCAAAAACAGCGGTGCGGATGTGCTCTTTATCCCCGGAAACCATGACTGGGCACGCGGCCATCCCGATGGAGTTGCCATACTGAAACGGCAGGAAGCTTTTGTGGATTCTGCTTTCGGAAAAACCGGGCATTTTCTACCGCAGGATGGCTGTCCCGGTCCGGTGGTTAAGGATGTCGGCAACGTGCGTATTATCGCCCTGGATACCCAATGGTGGATCGACCGGGTCGGTGATGCCGTGAATTGTCAGTATAAAACCGAACAGGAAGCGCTGGCGGCGTTTGACAAGTACCTGGCGGAAGCCGGCGACCGGGAGGTTATTGTCGTCACCCATCATCCGATTCGCACGGAAGGACCGCACGGTGGTTTTTTCTCCTGGCAGGAACATATTTTTCCACTGCGGAAACTCAACAAGGCTTTGTGGATTCCCCTGCCGGGCATTGGTTCGCTGTATCCATTCGGCAGACGCTATCTGCACAACGGTTTGCAGGACATTTGGGGTAAAGAATATGCGGATATGATCAATCAATTTCGCAGCGTAATGCGTAAATACAAACCGTTGATCTATGCCTCGGGGCATGACCACAGCCTGCAGGTCTTTGAAGATGGGGAAGCGACCGATTACATGTTGGTGAGCGGCGCCGGGGCGAAGAAAAAGATTACCCGGGTCGGGCATAACGACAACACTCTTTTTGCCCATCAGCACTCCGGTATTCAAGTATTGGATTTCTTTCGAAACGGAAAGGTTTTGTTGCGGATCGTTGAGCCAAACGACCCGGAAATTCTTTTTGCAATCTGGTTGAAATAAATGAAGCGGAATGTAAAATGACCAACAATTAATGTAAAATATAAAAGTTAACAGAAATCAGA
>JAUIFT010000651.1 GCA_030430345.1 Calditrichia bacterium
GACTTTACACTTTTGAATGTTTTTATAACGGTTTTTCAGAATTGCGAATATTTATGATGCTGCACCATCTCCCGATGCTCCCGGAAGAAGATACGGTATGCCCCGGAAATATCAAATGGCTTTGGCGAATTTCGCGAAGCTTTCCTATCTGTAACCTTGATTTAAAGCCGTATCTTTGCTAATTTATCAAGTTATATTCAGCGATGGCTGATCATGTTCATCCGGGGCAAAACCGGTTTTATGCAACTGGACTTAATTAAGATAGTGGAGTTTTGCTTGAGCGCGGCATTTACCTTCATCCTTCGAAGCCTGTTTTTTACTTTGTTATTGCAGCAGGTTCTTCTTGCTCAAACGTCATCACCACCGGTTCTATTTAGCGAACCGCTGAGTCCGCGCATCGCCAATTATGACATCAACGTCGTATTAAACACCGACAATGGCGAATTGCAGGCGCAACAGATTCTTACCTGGAAAAACACAGCCAATATCGCCACGCAGGAATTACAATTCCATCTTTACCTGAATGGCTTCCGGAATAATCGTTCTACCTTCATGCAGGGATATGCCAGCGCTTTAAGAGATACTCCGCTCCCCTCGATCAAATGGGGATATATCGACATCAATCGCCTGCATTTGTTGCCTTCCCCGGCGACGAATGTCCAACAATATTATTCCCTGATTGATCAACAATCGTCTGCGGCAATCCCCGGCATAAATTTAAGTGCAGCGATGCGTTTTATTCAACCGGACATTCCTGCCCATACTGAAGACAAATCCGTCATCAGCGTTGCCTTACCGGCAGCCGTTGCTCCCGGGGAAAGTATCTCCCTTTACCTGGATTTTTCGGCAAAATTGCCGACGCCACCGCTGGCGCGCACCGGGTTTAAGGAAGAGTATTTTCTTGTAGCGCAGTGGTTCCCCAAAGTCGGGGTGTTTAGCGATGCCGGCTGGAATTGCCATCAATTCCATAGCAATTCGGAATTCTTCGCCGATTTTGGTGTTTATAATGTTTGGATGACGGTGCCTTCCGAAAACCTGCTTGGGGCGACCGGCACTATTGTCGGGGAACCGCTGGATAATGGCGACGGCACCAGCACACACTTCTACCATGCAGAAGATGTGCATGATTTTGCCTGGACAACCAGCCCGGAATTTCTGGAGTTCAAAGGACAGGCACAGGATGTGGAAATTCGCGCCCTGATCCAGTCCGACCATCGGGAGCAGGGGCCACGCCATATCGAAGCAGCCCGGGCGGCGATCGAATTTTTCCAGAACCGCTATGGCGACTATCCATTTCCCAACCTTACAGTCGTTGATCCCCGCCGGAATGCTGGCCGCACCGGGGGCATGGAATATCCGACATTTTTTACGACCCGGACGTTTTATGGCGCGCCGGAAGGTTTGCATCGCCTGGAAGAAGTCATTATTCACGAGTTTGGGCATAACTATTTTCAACACATGCTCGCGAGCAATGAATTCGAAGAGACCTGGCTGGATGAGGGAATTACTTCTTATTTAGAAATGCTCGCAATGAATCAAATCTACGGCCCGGAAGGCGACCTGGTTGATTTACTGGGCATAAAGATTAATAATTATCACGTGCAGCGGGCCGGTTACCTTTGGGCACCGGATGCTGACCCAATTGTCCGGAATGCCTGGGAATACTATTCCGACGGTAGTTACGGCATCAACTCCTATTCCAGACCTGCGGTTATGCTCTCGACTTTGCATAAGTATCTCGGCGACAGCACCATGCAGGCCATCATGCGCACATATGTCGAGCGCTGGCGTTTTAAGCATCCGAAATCGCAGGATTTTATTGATATTGTCAACGAAGTTTCCGGAAAAAATATGCAGCGCTTTTTTGACCAGGCGCTTTACGATAATGCCATCCTGGATTATACAGTTGACCGGATTTTTTCCCGTCCCTACCAGGCGGCGGCCGGGCATGACTATACGAATACGATTAGCAGCGAAACCTTTGACCCAACAGATTTAAGCGCCACCCTCGTTTCCGACACATCGGATGTTAATGAATACTACAGCGAGGTCCACCTGCGCCGGCTGGGAGCGTTTGTTTTTCCGGTTGAAATAGAAATGGTTTTTGAAGATGGCAGCATCCGCCGGGAAACCTGGGATGGAGAGTCCCTCTGGCATAAGTTTAGTTATACACTGCCAGTGCGCTTGAAATCTGCCACCATCGACCCGGAGAACAAAATTGTTCTCGATTTAAATTTTACCAATAATAGTAAAACGATCGCACCTTCCTCCCTGGGGAAAAACAAATTAAGCATACGTTGGCTTTTCTGGATGCAGTTTATACTGGATCAACCGGAATACCTGAACATTTTCAGCATTTTTTTATAGGAGCGAGAAAACCGAATGGTTTTTGCAAGTTTAAAAGCGGGGCTTTACCAGGCCTGGAGTAACAAGCGCATTCTACTGGCGTTTTATCTCCTCAACCTTTTTGCCGGACTCGTTATCATGCTCCCTTTCCGGCAGTCATTGGATGTTTTCATGGAAGAGAGCTTGATGGGAGAAAAGCTGGCCGGCAAAATCGATCTTGATTTCGTAATTGAATTTATGAGCAACACCCCACAGTTTCTGGACACCTCCATCGCGATGCTCGTTTTCGGCGGCATCATCTACTTTGCCCTCAATCTGTTTCTTTCCGGCGGTGCCTTTACAGTATTTGCCAGTATGATCAGCCGCTTCTTTCAAATCAATAAAGATACCCTGCAGGCATTGCGGGAG
>JAUIFT010000652.1 GCA_030430345.1 Calditrichia bacterium
CTGCGGTGGCGATTCAAGCACAACATCAACATCCGTACCGACGTAGACGTTCCAGGTCATCACCTTAACCTTGGCTTTGCCGCCCGGTGCGTCGGCCTCGAAAGTACTTTGCGGTGCAAGCGGGGAATCCTTCTCACAAGCCTGGAAGCCGATGCCGGCAATAATAATAAAGCAGAAAAACCATCTTAAATGTTTCATAACAACCTCCTTGAAAGGTTAATTAAGGTTTAGCACTAAAAATCTTCAACCGCGATGCACTGATGTTATTCAAGAGTTGTGCCAACCTTTTTTCTTGCTTTTATCTTTTTATAAAACAACAATTAACGACAATTCGAGAAACGCTTATTGTTTTAGCGAGTTATACTTTTGTAGACAGTTGTTATGATTATTCTTAATGAAGTAGCAGAAGAATGAAATGTGTGAGGAAACCATTTAATAATTTTAGATATTTACTTCTGATATTTGTATTATCTATATTCCGATAGCTTGATAGTAAAGGTTAAAACGTGAACAGATTCCGAAATTTACCGCTTGTGCTCTCTCTGATGCTCCTGTTAACTGCCGCGCAGTTAAACCTGAGTTCTGGTAATTGCTGCTGTGACGCAACAACCTTTACCTCGGATGAAACAGCAATGAGCTGCCATGAATCGGAGCCAACTAACAAGCCGGCAAACCATTGTGATTCTTCCCCCTCAGTCGCCGCCGACACTAACCCCGCCGAGTGCACTAATTGCGAATCCGATTTTTCTGATATCGGAAACACTATCATTGCAGATATTAATTGTGCCGGCAATTGCCACAATTTGGAGAGCAATTCAACACTATTCATTCAGCCGGACATAAAACCGGTTATTTCCTTTTTAAAAACGAATACCATAGATTTCATTGATAAGCATAGTTATTTATCGACTATTTTATCCTGCCAGGAAGTAGATATTAATCCCCCACCCCGTTATCTCCTTTTTCATGTATTCCTGAACTAGCAGCTCTTCTCCAAATATTATCACCAACAATTATTTGAGTATTCCGGCAAATGATGCCAGTGTTGAGGCCTCCCTTCAACGCATTGGTTAATTTGCATTTACATTTGGAGAAAATTATGAAAACCAGTCTGGTTTGGTTACTGACGGTTCTGATGTTCTGGATATCGGGATGTGCATCCCGGCAAGCGATGGTTGATTATGACGCATCTCTGGATATTCCCCAATCTTCTTTTCCCGGGACAGAAAACAAGGGGTCTGCAGCGATCGATAGCAATGCAACGTTATCCGATTTACGAATCTATGCTGCATTAAATAATCCGGCCTTAAAAGCTGCTTACTATCGCTGGCAAACGGCAATGGAGAAAATTCCACAGGCAACTGCGCTGCCAGATCCACAGGTATCCTACGGATATTTCATCCGACAGGTAGAAACCCGGGTAGGTCCGCAACAGCATAGATTCGGAATTAAGCAGATGTTCCCCTGGTTCGGCAAACTTCGCCTGAAAGGGGAAATGGCCGGCGCAATGGCAGCGGCAGCAGCGGCAAAATTCCATTCGGAACGGGAGAAGCTTGTTTTTACGATAGACGATGCCTATTACGAATATGCCTATTTACAGCGCAGCAAAGAAATTCTCGCTGAAAATACCCAACTCCTCTCATTCCTGGAAGGTGTTGTTCGTGCCAAATATCGGGCTGGCAATGCCTCCTATGCCGCCTTAATGAAAGTTCAGGTGGAATTGGATAAGCTCCATGATCGCCGGCAAAATTTATTGGATATGGAAATTCCCCTGCAAACCAGGCTAAATGCAATATTAAACCGCCATCCTGCCGCCCCTTCGCCACGCCCTTCGGAAATTTTACTGGCAACAGTGGATATCTCCGACAGCAGCTGGGTCGATTTATTACTGGAAAAGAACCCGGATCTCATCGCCGGTCGTCATCAAATTGATCGCAGCGCAGCGAATATCGATCTTGCGAAAAAACAGCGGCTGCCGGATTTTATGCTCGGCATCGATTACATCAGTACCGGCGATGCCCTTTCCCCCAATGCGCTGGACAGCGGTAAAGATCCGGTTATCGCTATGCTCTCGCTCAACATTCCGCTTTGGGGCGGCAAGAACAAAGCACGCATCCGGGAGGCAATTCTGGAAAACCAACTGGCCGAAAATGAGCAACGCAATCGGGAAAATCAGCTAAAGTCCCGGCTAGCAATGGTGCTCTTCAAATTTCAGGAGGCGCGGCGAAAAATCACGCTTTACACCGATGCCCTACTCCCCCGGGCGAACCAGGCCTTGAATGTCGCCCGATCTGCCTTTGAAGCGGATGAAATTGATTTTCTGGAACTGATTGACAGTCAACGCAGCCTCCTCGAAATCGAGCTGATGCTCGTCCGGGCACAAGTCAATTATAATCAACGACTTGCCGAACTAAAAATGCTAACCGCCGGTAGCGTAATACTGGAGGGAAAATCATGAGAAACCTAAAAAATACGCTTGGGAAATTGTGGCAGCGAGATACCCGGCTGCTATTAATCGTTCTGCTCCTATTTGCTTTTATCAGCGGATATTTTATAAGCGGTGGTAATAATGTTACCAGCGCCGGGCATGATCATACAAATGAAGCTGCCAGCACTACATGGACCTGCTCCATGCACCCCCAAATTCAGCAGCCCCAATTTGGCCAATGCCCGATATGCGGAATGGATTTGATTCCCGTTAGCGATGACGCCGGCGCCGAACTTGGCGAGAGAGAGTTAAAACTATCGCC
>JAUIFT010000653.1 GCA_030430345.1 Calditrichia bacterium
GCTCCTCCGGTAAAATAATTTCCGTACCGCTGGGAGGAGGTGTTTCATTGAATTCTGAATCAGCAAATGAAGCTTCCAGTGTTTCTTCTGTCGGTGGCTCCGGCGGTAGCTGCTGTTCTTCCAATGGAATATCTTCAAAATCGGAAAAGTTCAGGACGTCATCCGCCGCTTCCGGCGTTTCCATGTGGACGCTTTCAACTTTTATATCAGAATCCGGATCAAGTTTTTCGTTATCATCCAGGGGGACACCGAGTATGGATACACGACGCCGGCTTTTTGAAGTCGGCGGTTTTGCTCCTTCTTCGGATGTTTCCGCCATTTCCGCTTCATCGGGTACTTCCGGTTCTTCCTCAAATTCCAAATCTTCTTCAAACTCTTCTTCTTTTTTCTCCGGGAAGAAACGCAAATCTTTAAATCGGGTGAACATATCCGTCAAGGTAGCGCTTAGCCAGTTGATCCCTTTTTGAATCTGGCGAATCACAAACAGGGGAAAAATAGACAGGCGGAATTGAAAAGTTAACATCAATAAAATCAGCAGAAAAACCGAGGAAATAAAAACCAGCGCGAAGCGCCCCAGATAGCCATGAATGTACTGGGCGGTAAACCCACCGATTGCCCCACTGGGATAAAATTCCAGAATACTGGTAATCCCATTGGTATTCAATACGTTCTTAATCACTAAAGCGATCGACCCCCAATATGCCCAGCCCAGCCCGATCAAAGCGATTGAGCGAAATTTCTTTCGGGCAGGATGATCTTCAATCATCATAAAAATGCCCAGTAGCATTAAAATGAAAGGAAAAACCAGGGACGCATAGCCAAAAGTATATTCAAAAATTGGCTTCGCAACCGTCGCCCCGACAATCCCCAACCAGTTCTTTGCCTGATATAAATTATTTTCGCTGACAGTGGCGTAGGTGATATCTCCCTTTTCATAGGAGAGAATTGCCAAAAAGAGAAGGAAACCGATCGAGAGAATAATTAAACCGTTAATTTCATTGGTGATATCCGAATCACTCTTATTTACCGGTTTTTTATCCTGAGATTTATTTTTCTTAAAGAAACTGAATGAATTGAATTTCATAACCCTGTCAATGTTTATGAATAAGGATAAATATAATGCCCATTCTTAGTCATTTCAACGGATAAAGCATTAAAAAACGGGAACTATAACGGAAAATATCCAGTGCTGGACGGTATCATTCGACAAAGAACTTCTCAAATATGGAACGGTTATCTATCAAAGGAATGCCAGGCAAACAGAAAAGCATTGCCTGGCATCTAAACGAAATTTAATTAACGAGTTAACTTATCACTTCAAAAGCAGCATTTTTTTACTGAACAAAAGATTTTCCACACGAAGGCTATATACATAGATCCCCGACCCAAGGGATTGACCGGCATCATTTTTTCCATCCCAGCGAATTGAGATTCTTCCCGCTTCTTGCGGTTGATTAATCAGCGTTTTTACGACCTGCCCGAGACTATTGTAAATAGTAAGACGAACATTTTTACCCGCATATTTCACCGGTATATCATAATAAATTACCGTGGATGGATTGAAAGGGTTAGGATAATTCTGGCCCAATGCAATTTCTTTCGGCAATATACCGGAGTCATCATCAATCCCAACGATTGGCGGTGGTTTATAGTCCACAACCCGCAATTGATCAAAATAGAATCCGTCTCCATTGAGCCCGCCGTCCGTAGAAAGCAGGAAACGTATTTTTACCCGGGTGCCAACATAAGCGGACAGATCAATACTTTCCTGTACCCAATGTTTCAATCCACTATAGCCCTGCTGCCCGGAAACAAAAGTTGTATGTTCGCCGGTCAACGTTTGCCAGTTACTGTTTATATTTGTCTGTAATTGTACCCGGACGTAATCATAATCTTCTTCAGTCGCCCATTTTGCCCAATATTCCAGCCGGGGTTCGTAGGCTTCAGTTATATTGACAAAGTTTTTCATCGTAATTGTACTGCTCGCGCTGTTTGATGAATTCCCATAACGGGAATCGCTAAAAGAATGTTCGCCATCATAACTACCGACAGAAGTGGTGTCCCAATCCTCTCCGGCCCCGGCGACCTGCCATTTCACCATCCCTTCTTCAGCGCTATCCTTAAAGAGCAACCCTCTTTGCCCGACAATAATCCGGATCGTTTTATTCACGGTTTCTACACCATCCTGAGAGACTGAAACGCTGAATGGAATTTCATCTAAAAATTGCGCATCCGTGGTAAGCAGGAAACGAAAAGGATTGATTGAATTTTCATCCGAGCTTCTTGGAGGTATAACTTCGTAATCAACCGTATTAACCACTGGTATGGCATGGGGATATGTCGTAGAAAGCGTAACGGAAACATTTTCAGCCGGGAGGCTTAAGCCGCGGTTTCTAATTCCGATACGCAGATCAAGAGTGTTCCCCGGTCGGGCATATCCGATACCGGCATACGAAAAGTTCTTAAAATCAGCATAGGCACCGCTAACCCAACTAAGATATTTCATTGGGTAGAGATTCTCACTCATCAAGGGCATAATCTCACTTTGAGAGGGCCAGAATCCACTGCCGCCAATTTCCGGCGTCCAGCCATAGATACCGATTGAGTGCAAATAATCCCGCGTTGTGCCGCTGGAGGTATAGCCGAGAATTTCACTGGTGCGGCCATAAATATACTGATTTTGAGCTGCAAAATCGGAAGAAAATTCCGAATACACATCAAAGGCCGGGGAAGTTGCAGTATAGCCGT
>JAUIFT010000654.1 GCA_030430345.1 Calditrichia bacterium
TGTTCCGATGAGTGAAATTTATCATTTCCCCTTTATCTTTGCCGGCTGGATCGGTTTCTTTATCACCGCGTTAAATCTGATCCCCATTGGGCAGTTGGATGGCGGGCATATCGTTTATGCACTTTTTGGACAAAAAGCCAGACAAATAAACTACGCCGCCTACGCCGCACTGGGCCTTCTCACCATCTATCTCATTATAACGCTTGGCGTTATCGGCTCTTTCTGGATATTGTGGATGGTTATACTTAAATTTATCGGGCTGCGTCATCCTCCAACGCTTTATGATACGATTCGCATACCTGCCGAACGCAGCAAGCTGGGATGGAGCTGTATCGCCATTTTTGTTCTATGTTTTATTCCATTACCGATCTACATAGCCTAAGGATGAATGAATGATTTTGTGGACAATCGCAATTGTTTTAACAGTTATTTTCCTTGCCTTGCTACTCTTATCCTTGTTACGCAAAGTGCAATTCGATGCCATTCACCAAAATTTTCTCGATATTGAAGATGCCCTCGGTGGACAGGTAATACGAAATGGATTTGCCATGCGTCCCCGTTTTGCCGGCAAACTCGGTAAGAACGATTATTCAATTTCAATCACCACAGAGGGCGGGAAGAAAAAAGAAGATCGCAAATATTACATCTGCGTTTCCTTTCAGGCAGATTCACCGATTAGTTTTAGCGTCATGTCCGCAAACTGGCTGGGCGATAAAGCAGATGGTCAGGATGATGAACGCTTCATCATACCGATCATGAATAAGCAGTATATGCTGGAAACAGCGAATCAACAACGAATGGACCAGCTTGATCTAAAAAAAGTGGAAAAAGTAATACGTCGGTTGGAGCCGTTTGCCTATATTCTGGTAGGGCCGAAGCGTATCTTACTGGAGCGTATTTCTGAGAATGTTATCCAGGATACGAAAATAGAATATCTCCAGCCATTACTGGAAGGCATTGATGCTGTTACTAAAATGGTTAAATCGGTTAAGTAGAATGTTTCGCAAGTATAGCACTCCATCATAGGCGGGTAGAAACAAATGGCAAAAAACGCCGAAAAATTTCGCGCAGGCTATGTAACTTTAGTCGGTTTACCCAATACCGGCAAATCGACATTACTCAACCAGTTACTGGCGTATAAAATTTCTATCGTCACCCACTTACCGCAAACGACCCGCAAAAACGTCACCGGCATTTTAAACGGTCCCGATTACCAGATCGTCTTCATCGATACGCCGGGCATCCTTAAACCGCGCTATAACCTCCAGCGGGAAATGATGAAGAATGTCACTGGTGCAATTGCCGATGCGGATGTCCTGCTCTATATGGTCGATATCAATGACAAGCGTCAGAGCCCGCGGGATGTGCAGCAGCAGCTTGCCGGGGCAAAAGAGAAGCCGGTTATTCTCCTGATGAACAAGATCGATCTGGTGAAGAACAAGAAAGACTTACTGCCGTTTATGAGCGCTTATGCCTCCTTGTATCCTTTTAAAACGGTTATTCCGATTTCTGCGGAAAAAAATGATGGCCTGGATTTAATCGTGAAGGAATTAATACCGGCAATGCCCTTTAGTCCGCCGTATTATCCCACCGACTATATCAGCGATCAGCAAGAGCGGTTTTTTGTCGCTGAGATTATCCGGGAAAAGATTTTCAAACTTTTCAAACAGGAAGTGCCTTATGCCTGCCATGTAGAGATAGAAGCCTTCCAGGAGCGCGCCGGAGAGAAAGATTACATTCGTGCAGCGATTATCACCGAGCGCACGACTCAGAAATCAATTCTTATCGGCAAGCAGGGCGAATCGCTGAAAAAAGTCGGAGAGTACGCCCGGGAAGATATCGAAAGATTTCTCGACCGCCCCATCTTTCTGGAACTGTTCGTGAAAGTCACCCAGGATTGGCGAAAAAAAGACCAGCAGCTCCGCGATATGGGATACAGTCAATGAATAATTCCCGCCTGCTGCTGTTCGATATTGACGGCACCTTAATCAGCTCCGGAGGACGCGGAAGGAAAGCAATGCTCGCTGCGATAGGCGCGTTATTCGGCAAAACACCGGACAACTTTTCATTCAAAGATTTTGCCGGCTCCACAGATCCACTGATTGTTCGCACACTTATTCAAAAAAATGGTATTCAATCCGTTGACCCGGACACAACATATGAAAAAGTTTTGCCACATTATATTGCTTTCCTGGAGAGGGAATTGCAAGATCACCCAGAACCGGTGCAAGTATTACCAGGCGTGAAGAAATTATTGGATCTGTTGCAATCGGATCAGCAGTGCTGTCTTGGCCTGGTTACCGGCAACATCGCCGAAGGGGCAAAAATGAAGTTGCAGTCAGCAGGGTTGAGGGATTATTTTTCCATCGGTGCATATGGCAGTGATGCGTCTAATCGCAATTTGCTGCCACCAATAGCTGTGCAGCGGGCAGTCCGCAAGTTCGATCGCCATTTTTCTCCGGAAAATATCTGGGTAATTGGTGATACCCCCCGGGATATTGCCTGTGCGAAAGCGAATAAATTCCGCAGTCTGGCAGTGGCTACCGGCGGATGGTCCACGGCGCAATTGCCAGCGCCGAAAGCGGGTTGATCCCCTTTGAGTCCGTCCAAGACAAACTCTTCGCCCGCGTCCGCTCAATGAGCTTCAACAGCAGCTCCGCATCGGTCCCCTCCAGCCCCGACTGCGCCACCGCCCCAAGCACCCGCACAATCCGGAGCGATTGCCCAAGCGAATACACCCACTCCC
>JAUIFT010000655.1 GCA_030430345.1 Calditrichia bacterium
GGCAAAAACCTGGAATGCTGCGGATATAGTCAGTAGGAGCGTGGAGAAAAAAGCGCCCTCCATCATTTCCCAGGGTTCGCTGATCACGCGTAAGAATAAACCCAGGTTCAGGGCGATAAATACCAGCCAGCCGAGGGAGTTGCTACCGCGCGGATTGTCGCGGGTATGGCGGGGAAACATCCAGATCGATACACCAATGATAATCTGGGTGATCCAGCCGACAAGGAGGGTATGATAAAATACCGGCTTGAAATAAAGAAGCCCATCCCATAACTGGAAGATGGGACGGGCGTACATTGCCATAATTAACAGCAGAGAAAAAACAAAAGAAATGATACCAGCTTTTATGAAATAACGGGAAAGTAAAGGCATGTCCTCTCGGCTCCGTCTAGCGCAAATAGATTTTTCAAATGTTTCGTTGGCATTATCACTTATAAAACAGGCTTCGGCTGCTCCAGTGATGGCAGATAGATCGCAACTGCCTCAAAATGTTTTTCAGAGTCCATATCGGCAATGTGCAACATAACCCGGGCCGCCAAATAATGTTGAATCTGATCCGGAACTGCTAAAATCCTGTAATAAAAAATAGCAAAATTAGCTATTTTTGTAAATCTGTAAAAAATATAATTGGGGGAAATAAAAAGAAGTGGAAAAAACCAGGCGGGTGCAGGCAATTCCCCGGAAGGATTCCTGTGGAAGAATCCACAACCCCGCGGGGGACAACCAGATGTGCTGACAACTGGCTGCACCCGCCGTATTTTTTCAAGTAAATGAAGGTGTAAAACCAGATGACTTCAGTAATCAACGAATTAAGAGCATTTGCCGGGTTTGTTTTAAGTGCTCACTAGTCAACTGATAAAAATAGACGCCGCTGCTCACTGCCCGGCCGGCATCGTCTTTTCCATCCCAAACAATTTGATAGGCACCAGCGTTTTGCCGTCGATCTACCAGGGTCCGGATATCGCGCCCGAGGGTGTCATAAATTTTGAGCGTAATGGGCCGACTTGCTGTCAATTGATATTCAATCGTTGTAGCAGGATTAAATGGATTGGGATAATTTCCCATTAAATGGATTTCCCGGGAGAGTGCTGTTTGATCGTCCCCGGCGGAAATTCCGGTGATACTTTGGTAATGCTGCATTAAATCCCGCAGTGCTTCCGGCGGGTTTTCAGCGGCGAGATTCCCAGCCTGATCCAGGGTATTTACGCCATGGCACCCCGCGCAGGTGCGAATCTCACCCGGCTGAAAAGTGACCCAGTAACGCTCCCGAACAACGCCGTTGCCGGTGGTGTCGGTGAGTTGCCAGCTAAGCGCTCGCCTGGCCGGTACAAAGGCCGCCATTGATCCGTCCGGCCCAATTTTTACGCTCCCTGCCGGGCCTTCCGGGTTCGGAAGATTATGCTCATCATCATGCATGGGGACAGCCAACACTCTTCTGCCTGAGCTACGGCTGCTATAGGCGCGCAACTGGTCTCCCTGGAAAAATTGCAGGTGGGCGATATCATAGATTCTACCGCTGCTGCCGAGGGTTTGTGTATTGGTATTCGCCACCCGCAGATTGTAGGGTTGCTGAGTGTCGGCGCCATCGCGGGTTGTCATATTCCGGCTAATTACCAGGGCCAGATTGTTTTGCGCCAGGAATGATTTTAGCGAGGAAATGTTAATATTCTCCTCATTAAATATCTGTTGCTCCGGGGCGGCAATTTCTGTGTGACGATAGGCGGGGCGCTGACGGGGAACCACCTCTACCGGGTCAAATTCCCACATGGGGATTGAATCGGGATAAGTGACCATTACGTCCGGATCCCAAAAGCTGACTGTTTTATAGATGCCATTGGTTAGCGGCTCTGTGGGGAGTTGAAGACCGCCGCTTTCGGAGAGCACCATCAAACGGAAACGGAAGGGCGAGCGTGGAAAGCTGCGATTGCCCAGGTTGCTGGTTGCTCCGGAATATGCCGTGTAGCTACTGATCATAGTGCCATCAGTGAGCCTGCGGGGACTGCGAAAATGACCGGCATTGCTAACTTCATCGGAGAGAAAACTGACTAACATTGAGTCTGGATTTATTTCTTCCCCACCATTTAAGCGAATTATTCTGCCGGCGGAATGATGATAAAATGTCGGAGAATCGATGCCATAATAGACCCCCGGTTGTGTGGGGTCCTCGGAAATTTGAAACATATTCTGGATCCGGTTGGGATTAAAGGTCGGGATGTAAAAATCATCAAGATTAGGATCATCCGTAAAAGATCGTGAAAAATAGCCGGATAATTCATGGCGCCCGATATGATTCAGGATTTCTTCTTCGCTGCCATCTTCATTGATTTGCCAGGGGAAAAAAAGTTCGAAAGTGTGGCCATTGAGATTACCGTTCGCATAGCGCGGTTCCGGGAAGTATTCGGTGTTGGCGGCCGTTTGAACAGCATTAATGCCTTCACCGCTCCAGTTAAAAGCCCCATAAGTGCCGGCATCATTTTGCTGATCCCGCTGTAAATGATCCCAGCGCGTATAAATGATGCGCCCATAGCTGTCAACAAAAGGCCGGAAGCTACCGGAAGGGGAATGATTCAGGATGAATAAATCGCCGCTGGCGGGGTCTAACGACCAAAGCCCGGTAACTGTTGGGGCGGACTCGTATTCATCCAATTGCGGGTATAAGTGTGCGGCGCCATTGCGCGGGCGGTCGGAAGTGAAAATAATCCGCTCATCCGAACCATAAGCCGGGCTGACATTATTAAAGTTCTCG
>JAUIFT010000656.1 GCA_030430345.1 Calditrichia bacterium
TCCGGCATTCTGCTCGCCGCCATTCATGAAGCCGCGGTGAAGGCCCATATCAATATCCCCGATAGCCTCCAGGATTATGAAAAACAATTGAGCGGCGAGCTGACTGAATACCACCAGCGCATTGCCGAAATGCAAAGTGGCGAAGCCTCTTCGGAAGATAGCCTCCAAATCATTACCTGGCAGAGTGAACGATTGGCCGTTCAGGAGCGCTACGATGCGTTTATCGCCCGCCTGGAGCGAGATTATCCCAAATATTATCATCTTAAATTTCAGGTAGAAACCGCGACACCGGCAACGATTCAAAGCGATTTATTGGATGAAAAGACCGCTTTAATTGAGTACTTTCTCGGGAAAGATTCATTATTCATTTTCACCATTACCGATGCTGATTTTGCCCTGGATGCTGTTCCTGTCGATAGCTCGTTGACATCGCAGGTGAAAACTTTCCGCGAGGGGATTCTTCAGGAAAATTATCACGATTATCAAACCGCTGCCGGGCAGCTTCATCAAGTGCTGGTGCGTCCAATTGCAGAGAAAATTGCCGGAAAGGATTTGATCATAATTCCCGATGGGCAACTGAACTACCTGCCTTTCGAGGCACTGCTCAGCGAAATGCCCGAAGAATCAGCCGGGACGATCGATTATCGCTCCCTCCCCTATTTGTTGAAAACGCATACGCTCAGCTATAGTTATTCAGCAACGTTACTGTTGGAAACAGAGGAGCGTCCCGACGCCAGTGGAGAAGAAAACTATCTGGCCGTAGCACCGGTTTTTCCCGATGATCTTCCCGGCAATACCCGCGGCGGCGCTTTCCTGGAAAACTTCCGCAGCATTGATACAACCCGCGAATTTCGTTCCGCGTATTTGCCAGCCTCCGAAGATGAAGTGCGGAGCATTAAAGCCATTTTTGACCGGCAGAGCGGTTTTTTTCAGCGCTTGTTCAGCAGCGCCAACACCGTTTTGCTGAAAGCGGATGCGAATGAAACTAATCTGCGCAACCGGGATATCTCCCGATACCGCTATCTTCATTTCGCCACGCATGGGTTTGTTGATGAAGCAGAGCCAACCCTTTCCGGGTTACTTCTCGCTCAGGATAGCACTTTGCTAGATGATGGCATTTTATACCTCGGTGAAATATATGGTCTGAATATCAATGCCGATTTAGTCGTGCTCAGCGCCTGCGAAACCGGCCTGGGAAAAATTGCCCGCGGAGAAGGGTTGATCGGGCTAACCCGGGGCTTCCTTTATGCCGGCGCCAACAATTTGCTGGTCTCCCTCTGGCAGGTGAACGACGCCAGTACTTCGCAATTAATGGTCGATTTTTATGAAGGTATCGTGGCAGGCAAACGGAAACCAGCCGCCTTGCATGCGGCGAAACTTACCCTGATAGAGAATGATCCGAAATATGCCCACCCGCGATATTGGGCCCCGTTTGTATTGATTGGGAAGTGATGGTTTATAGCAAAAAATTACGATTGTCAAGGGCGCAGCAAAAAAACACCCCGACAAAATTTCCGCCGGGGTGATAAAAATTGTTGGGTATGATCATGCATTCTCAGTCAATCCAATCGATGGCATAGCGCGGACCGAGGGCTTCCAATTGACTATTGCTTCGTGCCCAACCTATTGGCCAGCGCGGGCCCAATTCGTCTAATTGCCTGCTATTGTAAGCCCAATCGACGGCCATGCGCGGCCCCAATTCGTCTAATTGACTGCTATTGTAAGCCCAGTCTACAGCCATGCGCGGGCCCAAACTTTCCAGTTGTTTGTTATTATTATTCCAGAGGTAGCCGCCCAGTTCTCTCAACTTATTGGAATTGCTGTTCCAGAGATAACGGCCAAGTTCACTCAGCTGCCCGCGATTCGCATTCCATTGCGAATTATTCAGGGTCGGCAGTTGATCGCTCTGACCGGCAACTCCATCAGCTTCCCCTGCCGGCATGCTATTAATGGCATCCCCGGCTGGATCAACAGAAGGATTTTCCGAAGCGGAAAAATCGGCCCGGAAACGTTCGGCTGCTTCCACCTGCCCGGCAGTTTGGGCAAAGCTGATACTGCTCATTACAATCAAAACTCCCAATACGACGATAAAACGTTTCATAACTATTCTCCTTTGGTTTGGTTAAGTGAATCGTCAATTAATCGTCTCATCAGGGAAGTCGCTGCCCACTGGAAAAAGGTCACAAAAAAAATTGACATTTTTCCCGGAGAAAAACCTGTATGAATTTTTCTGTTGTAAATATTGAAGTTAAGGCAAGCATTCTTCTAAACTAAGGCAACGCTGGCAAAACCATATTGCGAATACTTGCCGTTGTCATCAGCGGCGATTATCTTACTAATACCATGAAACAAACGTCCGAGCAAGCACAGTTGAGGGAATGGTTAGCGCAGGCACGGAACGGCGACGAAGCGGCGCTGGCATCACTCTGTAAAGCGCTGGAGAATCTTATCCGCGGATATTTCCGGCGTAAATTCAACGATCCGGCATTGGTTGACGACCTTTGCCAGGAAACCTATATCCGGCTGCTGAAAAACTTCCCGCAAGTACGGGAAGCCACGAAGCTCAGCGCGTTTGTGGCGAAGATCGCCTTCTACGTTACCCAGGACTATTTCCGGCAAAAATACCGCCGCTCGGAAATCCCGCTTGGGGACGAAAGCGCTGATTATCATCTTCATTCAATAGCAACCCGCGGAACGGAAACGCAAATTCTCGATAAGATGGATTTGGATAACGCATTG
>JAUIFT010000657.1 GCA_030430345.1 Calditrichia bacterium
TGCCATCCGCTTTACGGATTGCGCTTGCTGCCGGCTGCTAAAACCACAGCGGGATTATCCTTCCCGATGCGCAGGCATGACGGCGCCAGGTAAAGATTGGCCAGCAGCCTGCCGCTAATTAATGCCGTTGCCGCAGCGACGGCACCAATCCAGTTATAGGAAAAGATCAGCAGGGAAAGCATGATGAATATGCAACCGACTTCAATGGCGATTGCCCAGGTGAGCGGTAATGTCATGCGGGCGTTCACCAACAAGCCGCGTTGGTAGGACATTAAAACCGACAACGCCGGCAGCAGTATAAATACCTGGGTTGGCAGCAGGGCAAAAGCGGTCAGTTGCGGGGAAAGTCCGGAAATCGTATGATACCAGAATTCCGCCGCCGGGGTAAAAGCAATCAACCCCAACCCCAGGGAGGCACCCAGGGAAAGGATGATCATAAAGTTTCGCAGCGGTATGCGGTTCTCCGCGCCTCTCCCGGAAATTGCCACGACCACCTCCATAAAAGAAAGTCCGAGACTGCGAAAGATAAAGGTAAGGGAATGAATCACCGGAAAAACCGCCAAAGACTCGATCGGGAAACGTCCCTGTCCCAGAAAAAATGTCACCATCGGATGGGTGCCCATCGAGATCATCGGGGTAAGCGCAAGCGGATAATAAAACTTAAAAATTTCTCCGTAGCTCAAATCGAATGTTTCCGCTTCGGATGAGTGATATTCAGCCATCAACTGCTGCACCAGGCGATGCGCCATAAAGCGGCTGGCAACCGCTTCTCCCAGCACACCGGCGGATAGCGCCGACGTGCCGATAATTGCGCCGGGTAACTTCGTGAAATAATACAATACCAGCGCAGTAATCACCATCGAAGAGAGGCGAATAACTGTCCCATAGGCGACCAGACGGGTGCGATCGTTGCGGATGAGCACCCCGTGATAGAAACGGCGATAGCCAATAGCACCGGGCCAGGGAAGCAGAACAATAAACGCCCAATGGGTTAGTTTTGCGACTTCCGGGGGCAATTCAATCACATTATACGCTACCCAGTCGAATGCCGGTGGAGAAATGGCAATCAACATTCCCAGCGTAACCCCACCATTCATAACATTGGTAAAGTTGCGAAGCTTCACGTAAGCTTTGCCATTCTCCACCAGTTTGGTGGCAGCACTCATAATCATGATAATCGGGGATTCCACCAATAATGCAAACGCAAAAGCAACACCGTAAGCAGCAAGGTTAAACTTCGCCTCCGGCAGGCGGGCGATAATCGCGGAAAGGAAGGGCCCTTCGGTGGACATCATCAACCAGGTAGCGGCCAGCGGCACCCAAAAGACAAAGATTTTCCCCAGCGTTATTGGTGATGATGTTCGTTCCATAGCCGGCCAGTATAGAACATTTTCCGGGAGGAAGCAAATGCTGAATTATTCAGGGGAAAGGATAAAAAGCAGACGAAAAAAATGATGATTACAAAAAAATCCGGCAAACGCCAGGCATCTGCCGGATCGAAAAAAGATTTGGTTGGCTTAGTCATCCAATACAAAAGTAACCTTCAGGAGCACGCGGTATTCCACGACTTTGTTCTTTTTGATGCTCACCTGCTGATCTTTCACCCAGGCGGAGCTGACGTTTTTAATCGTCTTGGTCGCGCGGGCAATCCCTTTGTTGATCGCATCGTCGAAACCTTTCTTGGATGATGCACTAATTTCGGTAATTTTTGCAACTGACATATCGAATCTCCTTTTCAATTAAATGATTGTGTAATGTTAAATAAGGGAATCAAAATTAGTGCCAGTTACCGGAATCACCTGAGAATTCGCTAAAACCGCTGTTTACCGCCGGAAAAGTGAGGATAAATTGGCCTTGTTTGTAATTCCTTATACTAAAGACCAATTCTTTTCAAAACAACACAATATTATTTCCCACAAAAAATCGGGCGGATTTGGGGGATATGGCGCAGGCCTCCATTCTCAAACCAAACAATTTATTTGTCTTCTGAAAAAAACATCCGGAACATCCGATCAGTGCGGTTCCGCCAGCTCGCCCAGCCGGCCCCTTCATTTACTTCCCCGCCCCGACACTGAAAGCCGGCGGATGTCAATTGCTCGACCAGTGTACGGGTATATTCGCCGAAATCCCAGCCTTCCTGCGGTGCTTTCGTGGCGTATTTTCCCCAATCGACATAAATGCGAATGTCTTCGCGTGCGGCATCAATGATTGCTTGATGTTTGCGGGTTTCATCGGGATCCCAATAAGGCGACTGTGCGGCAAATGTTCCAAACAGTTCGGGATGATTAAAAGTGAGATAGAATGCCATAAAACCGCTATAAAAGACGCCAAGGTTTGCCCGATGCTCCCGCCCCGGCTGCAGACGATACTTACCTTCAACTGCCGGCAGAATATCCTCAATAAAAACCTGGCGGTAATTGTCACGATCCCGGCCGACGTAAGTGCCATACCCGCTTCGCCAGAGCTTCGGTATAAAAACCACTACCATTGGCGGTAAATCAGCATCAATGAGTTGATTTAAGGTATTTACCAAATTCCCTGGCTGCTGCTCCCCATGAAAATAAACCAGCGGATATTTCCGGTTATCCGCATCATAATTATGAGGTAGATAAACTTCCAGTTTTATTTCCTCTTCCCGCAAATCGCTCTTTAAACTCATTGTTTCCACTCGCCCGGGCTGCGTACCCTTATATTCGGCAAGATGGGCAGGCGCTTTCCAGCCGGGCATGGTTAGCAG
>JAUIFT010000658.1 GCA_030430345.1 Calditrichia bacterium
GCGTCGATCGCTTCATTCCGGTAGATGTTTACATTCCCGGGTGTCCGCCCCGCCCGGAAGCAGTAATTGATGCGGTTATTAAAATCCAGAAAATGATCGAAACGGAAAGTTGGGAACAACATAAAGCTGAGAATATCGAACGTTTGCGAAAAGAAAAAATTTATCAGGGACCCAATTTCCCCTGGGAAACCCGTTAGAAAAATCACCCCTTGATTTTAAACGCTTTTTTGGGAAACCCACACAAACCGTGTGGGTTTTTTTATGATCAATTCTGTGCTTTTATTTTTTCCTGAGAGTGCTTGCCGAGCGCATGGGATTGTGTGCTTATGTTGTTGTTTATTAAGAATATGTAAAAATAAAAATCATCTATCTGAAAAGGTTGATTTACAATACAGAAAGTTGTTCCAGAACTTCTATCTTTCAGCTTAATCATAATCCGGTATGCTTTTCAGAACCATTGGTCGCCCGGGAGCAGGTGACCGGGAATATTCAAAAATAATTAGCACTCGCCAGGATTTTGACTCATATTAAACTGATAGAAGCAGGGACCTGAATGCTAGTTAGGATGAAGAAATGATTGATATCCATAATCATATAATATATGAATTCGATGATGGCGCCAAGAACCTGGAAATGGCGCTTGATATGTTGAAAATGGCGGCAGATCAGGGGATTACAGATGTGTTTGCCACCTCACATTTTAACGAAGTAGTACATCCGGAAATGGAAGAAGATTATTTTCGCAAACTGGATATCCTTCGAAACGAATCGGCGCGGCTAAATCTTAACCTGGGGCTGCACTCCGGTTCAGAGACATTTTTTCATCACTATATCGAGAATACCATCAAGATGCGCCGCACCGGCACATTGGCTGAAAAAGGCTTATACGCATTGATGGAATTCCCGCTTTACCTGATGCCGAATGGTGTGGAAGAAACCCTTTTTAAGTTAAATACCGATGGTGTTATTCCGATTATTGCTCACCCGGAACGCTATTCTGCGCTTCATGAGCGTCCGGAAAAAATTCTTCATTTTATTCGCTTCGGCGGCCTGTTGCAGGTGAATGCCGGTAGTCTCGTTGGCGACTTTGGACGAACGGTTAAAAAGATTGCTATTTGGCTGGTAGAAAATCGTTATGTGCACTTTATTGGTTCCGATGCGCACAGCACCGGTGGTCGTTGCTTTAAAATGGATAAAGCTGCGAAAATGCTGGCAGATATCGTACCGGCGGATTACCTTGACGCAATCGTTCGTGGCAACGCGCAAAAGATTCTCGATAATGTTCGGCTGGAAAAGCTGGCCGTGCAGGAACCGGAAACGCCGAAAGGCTTTCTGAGCAGAATGAAAGAAAAAATAGGTATTAGCGCTCGCTAAATATTTATAAATTCTTGTTTAAAATATCTCTTTCCTCTAAATTCATCAGTGCTTAAAGACATTGTGGAATGCTGGCTGTGGCGAAACCGTCCGGCTGGTTTGTGGTACTGATCGTCTGGAGGATTTATGAGCCCTACCGTTACTTTTCTTGCCAAGATTATCTTCACTATCATACTGGTTGCTTCGCTCGGATCATTCGTTTTCTTGATGTCCCGGCGGATCGCTGTTTTGAAAGCAGCAAATTATATCGACCGTTTCGATCGCCATTGGGAGCGTATCAAGCGGGTTCTGGTGTATTACCTTGGACAGCGGCGAATACTGGATCCCAAGCATTTTGGTGCCGGATTGATGCATGCCTTAATTTTCTGGGGATTTGTTGCGGTTTCTATAAACAGTATTCACCTGATTGTTCGGGCGTATTTCCCGCACTTTCATTTACCCCTGTTTGGCCCGGACGAGATACTTGGCGTGCCTTATATTTTTCTGCGCGATGTTTTTGAGATTACCGTTTTTATTATGGTGCTGGTGGCAGGATTCCGGCGACTGGTACTCCGGCCGGAACGGATTACACTTTCCTGGGATGCCGCGTTGATCCTTTCGCTTATCGGCACATTGATGCTCACTGATTTTCTCTATAACGGCGCGATGGTCGCGATGGGAGCGGAAACTGGTGAAGCCTATTCTTTTATGGCGGCATTTATGGGGAATCTGCTCGGTGGAATGAGTCGTGAAGGATTACAAACCCTCGCCAATGTTTCCTGGTGGGTGCACATGGCCGATTTGCTCTTCTTCCTTGCATATTTGCCAATATCGAAACACTTCCATGTGGTCACTTCTGCTTTTAATGTTTACTTCTCCAATCTTGAGCCAAGCACTTTACCGCATATGGATCTGGAAGATGAGGAGCTGGAAAATTTTGGCGTATCGCAAATTGAACAGTTTGACTGGAAAGATATTCTGGATATTTATACCTGTACGGAATGCGGGCGTTGCCAGGCGGCCTGCCCGGCCTATGCCACGGAAAAGCCGCTTTCTCCGAAAAAAGTGAATGAAGACATGCGCCATCACCTTTTTGAGAAAACCCCAACGATCCTGCAAATGGCGAACGATCTCAATAATGGTAAAGAAGCACCGGAATGGGAAGGAAAGTCACTGATTGGCGAAGTGATTGCGGAAGAAACTATTTGGTCCTGCACAACCTGTAAAGCTTGCGAAGAAGCCTGCCCGCTCTTTATCGATTTTATCGATCGCTTTGTAGAAATGCGGCGCAGCCTGGTGCTGGAAGAGAGCCGTTTTCCTGCCGAATTAACCAACATTTTCAAGAATCTGGAAAATAGTGGGAATCCATGGGGAATTGCCCCG
>JAUIFT010000659.1 GCA_030430345.1 Calditrichia bacterium
TTCGCGTTATTCAAGCGTTCATTTTCAGCGATGTTCAGCCAGAAAGAAACGATGAAATCCTGGATCAACGAGCTACAGAATCGCTTTGAACGCAAGCTGCACAACACCTTTGAAGATATCGCCAGCGACGGCGCGCAGCATTTTGTCAACGGTATTCGTCAGCTGCTGCAAAGCCTGATTGAGGACCTGAACCGGATTCATAGCAGCCAAACCCTCTCCGAAGATATTTTCCTGCGCATTGGCGATCAGCGCCGGGAAGTTATTGAGGATGTCCGCACGAAAGTGTCTCAACTGTTAAAGAACGATTCATTCGTAAATACGCTTACTTCCGATCCCGGCAGTATCGCCCCAACGGCAATGGGCGGAGGCGCACTGGCCGTCATCGGCACCATCATTATGACCACTACCCAAATGGCCTTTATGGATGTTACCGGAGGCGTGCTGACAGGCATCGGATTGATTATCGCTGCCAGCATGCTGGTTTTTAAGCGTAGTAAAATTAAGCGGACATTCCGGGAAGGCCTGCAGAAAGGCCGGACGCAGTTTGAAGCGGAGCTACAGGAAAAACTCGCCGGTAAATTACGGATTATTTACGAAGAGATCGACCGGAGTTTCCTGGGTTTTTATGAATACGTGGCTACAGAAGAACAGCGGCTCCAACCACTCTGGGAACAGTATAATGACATCCAGGATAAATTTGTCGGGCTTTCCGGCGAAATTTCTTCCGCGGATTATTAACCAGTGCAAATTTCCAGCCACTTTTCATTCCCCATTTTTTGCATTATTCCCCAAACAGTATTACCTTTTCCGGATTTGCCTGACTGGCAAACAAACGGTCTCGCTCAGGGAAAACTGCATCGTTCCACTTTCCATCTACCGCGTTGCAAAGAGCCTTTCGCTTATAAACCGAATGCTTAATTATGCTGCCTTTGCTATCAATCGTCATCTTTTTTTCTGCCGCCTTAACGATCCGTGGAGAATACAGCGGCCCCCGCACCATTGTCTATTTCTTTAAGCCATTAACAACATTATTAATCATTTATTTTGCACTATCAGCTGACTGGCAAATACACACTGCCTATCAAAAATGGATTTTAGCAGGATTAGTATTTTCCCTCTTTGGCGATATCTTTTTAATGCTTCCGAAAGACCGGTTTATTCAGGGCCTTCTTAGTTTTCTGATTGCTCATATTTTCTACATTGTTGCATTTAGTATTCCACATGGTTTCCAGTGGGGATTTTTCTCCCTGGCGATATTTCTGATTTATGCCCTGTTTTTTTTCAAAGCACTTCTTCCTTCTGTGCCTGGCGCACTGAAGGTCGCTGTTATTATTTATGGGGTTGCCCTGCTGATGATGGGCTGGCAGGCAATGGAACGCTGGCTTTCGCTGCAGAATATTGCTGCACTCTTCGCATTCAGCGGTGCGGTGTTTTTTATTGCATCAGATTCTTTGCTGGCGCTCGACCGATTTAAAACAAAATTTAACAGTGCCCGGTTAATGGTATTAAGTACCTATTTTCTGGCGCAATGGTTAATTGCATTATCGCTTTTTTAGCGTTTCCTGATGGTTATCAATGGAGAATTAACAGATGAGATTCATATTAGCAATATTATTTGCCATATTATTGCTTGCAGGTTTAGCGGTTTATTTTTTGATGCCGGAATTGGTTAGCGATCTTATTCAGGCAGACAGTCAAAAAAACCAGGGAATAGAAAATATCCCGACACAAATACAGCCGGGCTTACCGGAAGGCGCTGTAAACGCGGAAATTCTGGAGAAATCGTACTTTACAATCGGTTATAACAATAGATATCGTCAGCCGGAATGGGTTTCTTATCGACTGACCAAACCGCTGATGGATCAACCGGGACTGAGCCATAATGAGAAATTTACGGAGGATCTTGATATTGCCGGCAATTACCCAATTTTTCCCGATTACCGCCGCACCCGCCTGGGCGCTTTGCAGCTGGTTTCCCCGGCAGAGATGGGCTGGTCTATGATCGCCACCCGGGAAACATTTTTAAGCAGCAACATTTGCCCGCAGGACACTTCAATCAGCAATGGCGTCTGGCAGGAGCTTACCCGGCAGTCTCAGCAATGGGCAATTGACAAAGGGGCCTTACATATTGTCAGTGGAACGGTTTTTCAGGGAAGAATCCGCAGTTTTGGCCGGAACCGCATTTCTATTCCCAGCCATTTCTACAAGGTCTTACTGGATTTTACACCGCCGAAACTTCAGGGGGTTGGTTTTATCATACCGAATCGCGCCACAGAGTTATCACTGCGACGCTTCATGGTGTCGATCGATTCTGTTGAAGTTTTTACCGGCATGAATTTTTTTTCCGGTGTTCCGGAGCATATTCAGGAAACGCTGGAAAGCAGCCTAACGCCCCGCGACTGGCAAATTCGGAAACGGGAAGAAATGCAGTAATACATTTTCGGAATATCCAATGTCCAATGCTCAACTTCCAATATCCAAATTTTTTATCTCCTTTTACATTGAAAATTGGGCATTGAAATTGGACATTAAATATTTATCCTCTACTCCCCTATCAGCGGATTCAGCGCCTTTGGCGCCATCCCATCCTTGTGCTCGAAAGGCACCCAGAGAATCCCGTACCAGCGTTGCATAATATCGGATTTTTTCGGGCGAACGATCACTTCCTCCAAATCTTCATGGGCGGGGTCATATTTCAAAGAAATCTCATCCAGCCTTTCCTGTAATTCCGCTT
>JAUIFT010000660.1 GCA_030430345.1 Calditrichia bacterium
TTATTGGAAATCATGTCATTATTGAACACGCAACGAACGAATATGGGTTTTATGCCCACCTCATTAAAGGAAGCATTCCGCTTGCCGTCGGAGATTTGGTAAAACGCGGTGAAGTTATCGGAAAGTGTGGGCATAGTGGGCATAGCTCCGAACCGCATTTACATTTTCACCTTCAGGATAGAAAAGAATTTTTCTCCGCAATGGGACTACCGCTGACATTCTCCGCTATTATGATCGACGATGCATTGGAAAAGACCGCGATAATCCAGGCCGGACAGTTTGTCTCCAATCATCGTACCTGATTCCAGGATAATATAAATTCATGAAACTCTTTGGCCCAGGAAAGATGTAGCCAGATATCATTGGAGGATGACATGAAATCCACCAAAAAGTTTAACGCAGGCAACTTTCACTGAACGGAATCCGAATTATGGAAATTGATAAAAAACTGCATGAATTACCGCTCACAAAGTTTAATCCCGATACACTATTGTCACTCTTTGGTGATATCGGAATTACCCCGATGTGGGTGGCCGATATGGAATTTGAGATCGCCAAACCGATTCAGGATGCCTTAAACAAAAGAATCACCGGATCGGGATTCGGGTACGAATACAAACCGGATTCATATTATTCTGCCCAGAAACAATGGTATAAAGAAAAGTATGATATCGATCTGGATCGCAAACAGATGCTGTATAGCCCTAGTATTACCACCACCATCGCTGTTTTAATCGAAAATTTTACTGAGGCAAAAGATGGCATTATCATTCAGCCTCCGGTGTTTATGGAGTTCAAAGATGTCATTCGAAAGACAAAGCGGGTGATCGCCAAAAATCCGTTAAAATTGGCCGGCAATCGCTATGAGATCGATTTTGCGGATTTGGAAAAAAAAGCGAAAATAGCAAAAAATAAGGTGCTCATTCTTTGTAATCCCCACAATCCGGTAGGACGTGTGTGGTCGAAGAAAGAACTGGAAAAAATCGTTGCCATTTGTAAGGCGAATGATTTGCTGCTTATTGCCGATGAAATACACAAGGACATTATTCTTTTTGATAACGAATTTAATTCCCTTTTACAATTTGAAGAAGTATGGCAAAAAATGATTGTCTGCACATCGGAAGCGAAGAGTTTCAACCTCTGCGGCATTTGCGATTCTTTTGCGATTATTCCTGACGAAGAAATCCGCGCATCAGTATCCGCGACATTCAAAAAATATAATCTGGGCAGAACCAATGCCCTGACCCGGGTTGCTTTGCAGGCGGCCTATCAATATGGGAGCGAGTGGTTAAAAGGAATTTTGGCGCTCATTGAAAAGAATGTTGAGACAATTGCTGAAGAGCTGAAGGCCTCGCGCGTAAAACTGATTAAACCGGAAGGCACCTACCAGGTTTGGCTGGATTTCCGGGAAATGTATAACGATAGCAATGTAATGTTTCAGCATTTGACCGGGCAGGCTAAGGTGGGATTAAATGCCGGGCATTGGTTTGGCCGGGAGGGCGCCCTGTTTATGCGGATGAACATTGCTACAAGTAACCCAAAAGTGACTGACGCGATTCGAAAAATTGAAAAAGCAACCAGGCAAATCCAGGCGAAAAGACCGTAAATCAATGATAATGTTATAGGGGAGTGTTTGAGAGAAAAAATTAAAACACCAATAAATAACGGTCCTTGCTGGTAAGTTATGCAAGGAAGATTCTCTTACTTTGTAGTTTGGTTGGTTGCCTGATTTTTTGTACAATATAACGAACGACGTAAGGCCGCCAGATAACCTTCACCTGGATTTGAGGGCTCGCTGAAAGGATCATTTAGGAAATGAATATGCAGAATGGGAAACCGGTCATTTTTCTGGCATTTGCCAACGATCACCAGTCCTACCTCTATAAACTTACCGAAGAGCAGGACGGGATTCGCGCTGCCCTGGATAAAGCTGAAGAAAAGGGGCTTTGCGAGGTTGTTTATGAGACCGATACCGATGTTGATAAGATCTTCCGCGTTTTCGATAAATACCAGGACCGCATTGCCATTTTCCATTATGGCGGCCATGCCGAAGATTACACCCTGCTGCTGAAAGCCGCAGACGGTAGCCGCCAATATGCCAACAGTGACGGCCTGATGAATTTCCTTGCTGCCCAAAAGGGATTGCAGCTGGTTTTTATCAATGGTTGCTCTTCGAAACAGCAGGCGGAAAAATTACGCAGCCTTGGTGTGCCAGTCGTCGTGGGTACTTCCCAGCCGATCGATGATGCCGCTGCCACTATTCTTTCCACCCAGTTTTATGAAAGCCTTGCCACGGGCCGCACCATTGCGCAAGCCTGGGAGGCCGCGGCTGCGAAGGTAAAGACCCGCACCAATGCCTCGGAAGGCTACCGGGCGGTCTGGCCGGGCCATAAATCCAAAGACAAACCACGGATTGAATTCCCCTGGGAACTTTATGTGCGGCCTGGCGCCGAAACGGTAACCGAATGGAATTTACCGCGGGCCGCCCGTAATCCTCTTTTCGGACTGCCCCTGCCGGAAAGATATTATGCCAATCTGCCTCCAGCACCTTTCCTCGGTTTAAATTATTTTCAGGAGGATGATGCTGCGCTTTTCTTTGGACGGGGCGCGCAAATTCGCTCCCTGCGCAGTCATATCGATGGGGTTCATCCGATCATTCTTTTTTATGGTAAGTCCGGGGTTGGAAAATCGTCTTTGCTGTATGCCGGCCTCTTGCCGCGAATAAAAGACCA
>JAUIFT010000661.1 GCA_030430345.1 Calditrichia bacterium
CGATATGCAGAAAGATAAAAGGCCGGGTAGCTGCCGGCGATAATTCCCACCAATAATGCTGTTAACACCAGGACTACGGCCGGCGCAGCCTTCCCAAGTGCGAATATTTGCAGGGATTTACCGGAAAGCTCATTAAATAATGGCAGGCAGATATTTGCCAGGAGAACCGCCAGACATAATGCCATCAGGGTCATTAAGAATGCTTCCCCGAGAAACTGCTTGATCAACTGGGACCGTGCCGCGCCGAGCACTTTCCGCATCCCGACTTCTTTTCCACGCTTCAATGATCGGGCAATGGAAAGGTTCATAAAATTGATGCAGGCCAGCAGCAATACCAGAAACCCAATTCCGGAAAAGAGGTAGAGATTATAAATACTGTTATGCGCCTTAAATCCTCCTTGATAGGCAGAGTATAAATTGATCCGATTAATCGGTTCCAGCTGAAGGGTTTTTGGATGTTCGCTCTTTAAATATTTCTCAACAATGATCGGGAGCTTTTCTGTCAACTGCGCGGCGCTGGCATTTTCCTGCAGTAAAACATAGGTCCAGATAGGTTTGCTGGATCCCCAGTTGGCTGCTTCGGTAGTAATTCCCTGCAAAGACGCGAGAAAGTCGAAGTCCAGATGGGTATTTTCCGCTAAATCGGCAATAATGCCTGTCACCAGAAATTCCCGTTTGCCACCGCCCACCCAGCCGTCATACGATAGAACTTGCCCCAGGGCATCTTCATCTCCAAAATATTTATGAGCCGTCGCGGCAGTGAGTACAATGCTATTGGGTGTTTCCAGTGCTTTTTCCGGATTACCGGCCAGCCAGTGGAAATCGAACATGCGAAACGTAGCGGAATCGCTGAAGTAAAAATTTGCTTCGCGGAAATACTGGCCGTTATAACCGACAATCGCCCGGGAGACATTCCAGAAACGGGTAGCGGCAGCCACTTCTGGGAATGCTGCTTGCAATTCCGGCCCCAGCGGTACCTGGGAAGAGGCGCGCCGTTCCACGCCTTCTTTTTCATGCTCCACACGCACGACGCGGTAGAGGCGCTCGCTTTTTTCCCAGAATTGATCATAGGAGTACTCGTGATGGACGTATAACGCAATCAGGATAAAACAGGCCATGCCGATCGCCAGCCCAAGCACATTCAAGAGAGAATATCCCTTGTGCTTTTGAAAATGGCGAATGGCGATCTTCAGGTAATTAGCAATCATCGCAGCGCTCCAGTAAATAAAGTGGTGAAGTATCATCGGTAAAGCGAGCAGGAACTGCCCGAAATACCAGAGAAGGGTTCTATAGCGGCTTTCCGTCCGCCGGCGTGTCTGGAATTCCTCCTCAAAATCCCCGGCAATTGCCTGGTAATAATAGGGCGGGAGCATCTTTGCCAGCCAGCGGCGGGCCATTTCAGGCGGGCCATAGGTGTGGTCATCTTTTCCTGGTTTTACCGTTTTTTTCATAAGTTTTTCTTTGATAATTAGCCACGGATTTACACTGGTGAACACGGATGAAAATAAATAAAAAATCAGTCTAAGCGTTTTTTATCCGTGTAAAACCGCGAACATCAGTGGCTAGAATTATTTTTTGCCAGACCTACTCATACCGCAGTGAGTCTATTGGATTGGACAATGCCGCTTTGATTGTCTGCAGGCTAACCGTCGCCAGGGCAACGATAAAGGCAATTGCCGCCGAAATCAGGAAGACCTCTACGCCGAGTTCTATGCGGAAAGCAAAATCTTTCAGCCATTGACTCATCGCCAGGTAGGCCAGCGGCCAGGCGATAAGATTCGAAAGGATCACCCAGCGGGTAAATTCTTTCGAAAGTAAGAGCACGATGCTCCCCACTGAAGCCCCGAGCACCTTCCGGATACCAATTTCGCGGGTGCGTTGCTCCGCCGTGTATGCCGCCAGTCCCAGTAAACCGAGGCAGGCGACAAAAATTGCCAGAAAGGCGAAATAGCGAAAGGTTTTCCCCAGCCGTTCATCGGCGCGATGCAGGCGGGCAAAATCTTCATCGAGAAAGTAGTAGTCAAACGGATAGCTGGGAGAGAATTGCTGCCACTTGCTTTGCAAATGATTTATGCTTGCAGATATTTCCCGGGGATGAATTCGAAATGAGATGAAGTTCATTTTTGACATCGGCATAATATTTAGCACGACTTCGGAGAGCCCCGCGCGGAAAGAAAAGAGATGAAAATCTTTCATCACCCCAATGATATTTCCTTCATAAGTGTTACCGGAATGGGACATGGAAATCCCTTTCCCGATCGCTTCTTGCGGGGATGCCCAGCCGAGCCGCCGCCAGAGCGTCTCGTTAATGATGAAGGCCTGCGCGCTATCAGTGGCATAAGCCTCATCAAAATCCCTGCCTGCGAGCATTTCCACGCCATAGGTTTCGGCGAAATCATGATCGACAAAGAAGCGGGTTAATCCCATGCCATGTTCCTGGCCTTCCACCCGGTAGCCGGCGCCATTCCCGGCCTTTGCCGGCACCTGCTCGGTCATGCTCAGAAATGAAATATCGGGATGGGCCAAAATTTCCTGCTTGAATGCGCCATAATTTTGGCGGATTTCATCATTGACCGGGGCAATTACGATGAGCTCCCGGTCAAAACCGAGGTTTTTACTGCGGACCAGGCTCATCTGGTTATAAACAACGGTGGTGCAAATAATGAGCATCACCGAGATGGCAAACTGGCAAACCACTAAAACCTTCCGAAGACCGGCAGCGGACAGGAGCG
>JAUIFT010000662.1 GCA_030430345.1 Calditrichia bacterium
CGCTTCCTGTTACGTCAGTTGGCGGCAGAAGTAAAAGCCGTTTTACCGGGAACAACCGGTATTGAAACCGATGGCCCGTTTGATGTGGAACTGGGCTTTTGGAATGAGGCTATCTGGCTCTTCCAGGTGCGGCCTTTTGTGGAAAACCGTCAGGCCCGGGCCTCGGACTATCTGCAATCACTGGATCCGGTTGTGAATTTGGCCCAGAGGATTCCACTGACTCTACCTTTAGATTAAAGAATAATTCCGGATGGTGACCATGCTATTTACCCGACGTATACTTTTGCTGATCGTAATCCTGATTCTTAGCTCCGCCGAGCTTTCCTACGATTATCCGGTGGACGGATATAAAGAAAGCGGCATCCGGCGGGTGGAGCGATTGCGAATTCGTATTGCCGATAGCTTGCGTGGATTCGTACCGGTTGATGGCGGCCGGAAGTCGATTGCAGATATTCAACTGAACTTCCTTGATCATGCGGCCCCCTTTCGGAATGACCGGTATGATCCTTTGGCGTTTTTAAGTACGCTAAATGAACCCTTTCAGGGAAACGCAGCCGATCAACCAGTGCCATTTCTGACGCTCAATAGTATTACTGATTCTCTTCATAGCACACTCGCGATATTCCCGAAAATGGACAGTGCCCTGGAGCAGCGCCTAAAACAGCTGTTTGCAAATCGAGACCGGCACTATTCGCTGGCCCTGATGGAGATTACACCGGGCAGAAAGATTCGTTACGCCGGCATTCAGCCGCACTGGCAATATGCCCCGGGCAGCGTCGGGAAAATCGCTATTGCCGTCGGACTGTTTAACGAGCTCTTCAAGATTTACCCCGGTTCACTGGAAAAACGACAGCAAATTTTACGGGAAACGACAATTATCGCGGATGATTGGATTCATACCGATAGCCATGGCGTGCCATTGTTTGACATGTCTGACTCCAGCGCCGCCTTTCGCCCGATAAAAGAGGGAGATGCCTTTAGCTTATTCGAATGGGTTGATCACATGATTTCGCCCAGCTCGAATGCTGCCGCCAGCACGGTCTGGAGAGAAGCGATGCTATTGCGGCATTTCGGGCGCAATTATCCGCCTTCCGCGGAAGCTGCTGCAGCCTTTTTAAAAGATACTCCCCGGATGGAATTAGCGGCAATCGCACTTGATATTGTTAACAAACCATTACGGGAGATTGGCATTGCCGAACAGGACTGGCGCCTGGGCAGTTTTTTTACCCGCGCCGGAAAAGACAGGATTCCGGCAACGGGAGGAAGCTTTGCGAGCCCACAGGGATTATTATTGTTCTTACTGCGAATGGAACAGGGGAGAGTGGTAGATGAATGGTCCAGCCTGGAAATCAAACGGTTGATGTACATGACCGAAAAACGCATTCGCTATGCATCCGCACCACGTTTGGAAGAAAGTGCTGTTTACTTTAAGTCCGGAAGCCTCTACCGCTGTCAGGAAGAAGCCGGTTTTACCTGCGGGAAATATAAGGGCAATCTCGATAATTTTATGAATTCCGTGGCGATTGTCGAACGCCCGGACGGGGTCGTCTACCTGGTTGCATTAATGTCCAACGTTCTCAAGATCAACTCTGCGGTAGAGCATCAATCGCTGGCGACGTTTATCGATCGAATGCTTTAGGAGAAATATGCAAATGGGCAAATATGCCCATTCCTTAACAAGATTCTCCGAGCGGCTTTTGCATCGGATTGGATTTCACAAAGATATACGCGGCGGTATGATTTTCATCCGGCAGGACGCGATGGCAGATATTCTTGTCGATCAAATGGGAATTACTCGCTGCCAGCGGATAGGTTATAATCTCACTATTTGCGGGGTCTTTTTCCTGCAGTAATAATTGTCCCTCCAATACAACGATAAACTCCTGCTGATGCGGATGCCTTTTCCACTGTCCGGCTTTTGCTGCATCTTCCGGCAGTACTGCCACACCTGCAGCCAGACTCTCGCTCTCTAAAAAAAAGGGATGGTCGACAAATCCCCCGGCAAAGTACATCGATGATAGTGAAGGATCATCCTGGCTGGCAGTGCGCATTGCTGCGATTAACGCGGACAGCTTTAGTGCCTTCGCTTTCTCTCCACTTTCAGCAGACTGATATGCTTTCTCGATCAATGTTTTACGCTTCTGATAATCGGCATCATTCAGCGGTTTGCTCAATGCCGGTGGTCTCTGCTTATCCTTAGCCATACATTTCCCTGTCCGGATTTAATCGGCGATCATATCTCCATGAACTGCGGCTGGTTTATTCCGTTTGAATATATCCGCCCGAATATCATAATAATAGCCGATGTTAATCACTTTTTTCTTGAACACCTGGGCGCCATCTTCGGCACGAATGCTCGATTTGTATTTGAGTTGCACCCACTCCCCGGGGGAAACATAGATGTGCGCCTCGGAAAATCCCCATCCGTTCTGCTTCTTCTGATCAAGCGGAAAAATTTTCATTCTGTCTTCATAAGGGCTGATTTTTATGGCATCATATTCGAAATCGGTTTCACCATTTTCAGAATGAATATCTTCAATCGGCGTAAAAAGATGCCACTCTCCAAACATCACTTTATGCAGCAGGCGATTTCCGCGAATTTCCTGCAGCAATTCGTCCGGGAGCGACATGACTTCCGGCAATGAATTCCGCTTCACTTCACCGGTCTCTCCCCGGGTTGCATGCGTCCATTTTGTCGTTAATGTTTGAATGATCAACTTTGGTTGAAATTC
>JAUIFT010000663.1 GCA_030430345.1 Calditrichia bacterium
GAAGCGGTCGATTTTCCTTGTCCACAGGCGAATGCAATGGCATTGGCGACGGCAGACCGCAATGGGACGCCTTCTTTGCGAATGGTATTATTAAAGGAGCTAGATGCCGATGGATTTACTTTTTACACCAATTATGGCAGCAGCAAAGGGCGGCAACTACAGGAGAATCCCGTAGCGGCATTACTGTTTTACTGGCACGAGCTCCATCGCCAGATAAGGATAGAAGGCAGCGTGGCGAAAGTATCCCGGGAAGTGTCCGGCAGCTATTTTCGCACCCGCCCATTTTTGAGCCGAATCGGGGCATTAGCTTCCCGGCAAAGCAGGGAAATTGATGACCGGGAGACTTTACGGAAACATTGCGAAACACTCGCCCAAAAATACGCGGGCAAGGATGTGCCATTGCCGGAAGACTGGGGCGGATACTTATTGCGCCCGGAAAAGATAGAATTTTGGCAAGGACAGGAAAATCGTTTGCACGATAGAATCGTTTATGTTCGGGAAGATAATCGCTGGAAAAAACGCAGGCTTTCACCTTAGCCTTGCATCTTTTCAAAATATCATGTAGATTTCAAATCAAACAGAACTTGAATTGAACTTCCGACGTAAATTATGACCACAGGGATTGGGTACCGCAACTAGATTTTTCTGCGCCGAATATTGACGAAACAACACGCGTCAGTATTCATGAATTATATATTTAATATTTTATTCATCGCCAGATTTAGGAGAACTGCGGAAGCATGAAAATTTTAATTGCTGAAGACGAAAGCGTCAGCAGAGTCAAACTTCAGCGTATCCTGGAGAAATGGAATTACGAGGTTATTTCCACGCGGGACGGCATCGAAGCTTTCGAATCGTTTCGCCGGGATCGTTATTCTATGGTCATTACAGACTGGGAAATGCCGCAGATGGACGGTATTTCGCTGGTGCAGAAGATCCGCCAACATCAGCAGGAGGCGGACTATGGCTACGTCTATATCTTAATGCTAACAGCAAAATCCGAAAAAGAGGATCTCGTTGACGGCATGGAAGCCGGCGCGGATGATTTTGTCTCCAAACCGTTTGACAATGACGAGCTGCGAGTGCGGCTAAGGGCCGGCGAACGGATCATTGAACTGGAAGAAAACCTATCCCAAAGAAATACTGAATTGGCCGCTGCCAACGATAAAATGACCGTCGATTTACACGCAGCCGCTCAAATTCAAAACTCTTTGCTCCCACCGGAGCAAACCCTCTCCACAGACGATGTTTGCATGGCCTGGCAGTTTATTCCCTGTGAGGAACTTGCCGGCGATATTCTGAACATCTTCCGGCTGGATGACCAGCATCTTGGTTTTTACGTGCTGGACGTTAGCGGGCATGGAGTACCGGCAGCCTTAATGGCAGTGACGCTCAGCCGGATGCTTTCCCCGGTTATCGATGACGCATCTCTCCTGAAAACCCCCAGTGATAATGCCCAGGGGTTTACCATTACCTCTCCGGAAAAAGTCGCCGATCAGTTGAATAAGCGATTTCAAATGGACAATGAAAGTGGCCAGTTTTTCACCATGCTTTATGGCGTGCTAAACACCGAAACACGGGGGCTTTCGTACGTCACAGCCGGGCATCCCGGCATGATTTATCTCCCCGCCGGCAGCAGTGAGCCGATGTTTATCAGTGCCCCCAGCTTGCCGATTGGATTTCTCGAGGAGAATCTTTACGAAGTCCAGCGAATGCAACTGTATCCCGGCGATCGCTTGTATGTTTATTCGGACGGCATCCCGGAAGCAGAAAATCCGAAACACGTGCTTTTTAGCATACCGCGCATGGAAGAAGTGCTCATGAAGTGCCGAAATGAGAGCATAGAGGGCAGTCTGGAAACACTGATCCAGCAGGTAAATAACTGGTCTCAAGCAACAAGATTGAAGGATGATGCGACCCTTTTGGGTATAGAAATAAAGGATTGAAGAATGACTGATGCACTACGGCTAACGGAAGCGGACCGGCAGTTGATGAGTGAGAAAAGGATTACGGAAGCAGAGGTTCAGCGCCAGATTAATATTTTTCAAAATGGCATCCCCCCGGCAAAATTACAAAAATCATGTATCATCGGAGACGGCATTGTCCGCCTGGATGATGCCGATATTGATCGATTCATAGATATCCATCAGCAGGCCGCTGAAGACGGGCGTTTCATGAAATTCGTACCGGCATCCGGGGCGGCAACCCGCATGTTTAAGCTCCTGCTGGCCGCATTGGAACAGCCGGAAAGCGATGATCAATTACCGGAAAAGATCGGCACCTTACTGGCTGAGCTCCCAAAGTTTGCCTTCTATGCGGACTTAAAAAAACACTTCGAAGCTTCCGGCCAATCGCTGGATGCCCTGGTGGCCGAAAAGCAATATCGCCCGATTTTATCAGCAATTTTAGGCACGGAGGGATTGGATTACGCCCGCCTGCCGAAAGCAATGCTCAAATTTCACCGCTACCCCACCGGCAGCCGCACCGCCCTGGAAGAACACCTGATGGAGGCCACCGCCTACGTTCGCCAGGCATCCGGTGAAGCAGCCATTCATTTCACGATTTCCCCGGAGCACGAAGCGGGCTTTCTTCGCCTTATTAAAGCGGCCCGCCAATATTATGAGGCAGATGGCACCCGATTCAATATTTCCCATTCATTCCAGAAACCACAAACCGATACCATCGCGGTTAACCTGGATAATACCCCGTTCCGCGACGCTTCCGGGAAG
>JAUIFT010000664.1 GCA_030430345.1 Calditrichia bacterium
CCATTGCCAACGCCGGCAATTTCCCCGGGGCCCTCTATCTCAATTTGAACATCATTCATGGCATGTGGATGGGGAGTGCCATTCTTGTCGTAAGCCTCTATTAGGACATAGGCGAGATCCTGTCCGTCCGGCGAAATAGTTTTCCGGTCTGTCGTCAGGCGAATATTTGTTGCGCTTCCGGCAGTTTTGATAATACTCTCGCCAATTTTTTTCCCTTCCCGGTAGGCAACTGCTTTTAGCTCACCCGCTTGCCAGGGAACATTCTGCCAAATCAGGCGAAAACGCTCAACGGAATTTTCAGAAGTGGGGTTCTTGCCGCGTTTCCCCAGGGAGGTGCCATTAAGAAATAATTCCGCTTCATCACCATTGGTATAGACGAAGACTGGGAGAGAGTCGATGCCACTATTTTCCCAGTTCCAGTGTGGCAAGATGTGAATCGTTGTTTCATCCGGCAGCCAATAACTTTTATAGAGATAGTAGCGGTCTTTCGGAATACCGACTAAATCGACAATGCCAAAATAGGAACTGCGGGAGGCATTTTCATCTGTCATCCCGTTTGCTTTGGTCCACTGATTGTTATAAGGTGTTGGCTCCCCCAGGTAGTCGAAACCGGTCCAGACAAACTCCCCGGCAACATAAGGCTCATCCTGTTGCCACATGAAGTCATCATCGGCAATCTCTGCCCAGTAGGGGGCATGAAGATCGTAGGAGCTGATTTGCAGGGAGCGGGTGAAGTCAGTCTTCTTCTCCGGCAACGGCAGTTCGTAAAATCCCCGCGTGCTCAGCGTAGAGGCCGATTCGCTGATAATCACCGATTTATTCGGTTCCAGCTGCCGGGCCAGGCGGTAACGGCGGTCATAGTTCCAGGCATGAACATCATAATAATCGAAATGACGCAGGGTAGCACTTTTTAAATTGTCGCAAACCAAAGTTACCGGGCGGGTTGGGTCATATTTACGAACATAGGATATCATCGTGTTTAGCCGCTGAAAACCATTGTTGATATTCCACTGCACATCGCCGATTTCATTGCCAACGCTCCAGAGAAAAATGGAGGGATGATTCCGATCCCGCACGACGAAATTATGAATATTGCGCCGGGCAAAATCTTCAAAATCTGTTTCCGGGGTAATGCCGGCCTTGCCATCATATTTATCGAATATTTCGTTGAATATCAGTAAACCCATGCGATCGCAAAGTTCCAGTAACTCCGGTGCGGCGGTATTATGGCTATTGCGAATAGCGTTGCAGCCCATCGCTTTCATAATTTCCAACTGCCGTTCCATCGCCCGGGGATAAAACGCTGCCCCGAGGGGACCAAAATCATGATGCAGGTTCACTCCTTTCAGCTGCACACGCCGGTCATTGAGGTAAAAGCCGTGGTCAGCGGTAAAGCGTATGGTGCGAATACCAAAGCTGGTTTCGGCGCTGTCCCTAATGGTTTCCCCGTTGTAAATGCGGGTTTTTACCCGGTACAAAGCGGGATCATTAATATCCCAGCGGCGGGGATTGTTTAGCGAGAAATGGACGGCAATATCTTTTTTTCCAGCGGCGGGAATCATTGCCGTGGCGGTTTTCTCGGCAATTTTACGGCCATCCGGATTGATAATTGTTTGCACAACCCGCACTGTTTCGACGTCTGCGTTGCTTTTGTTTTCGACCGTGGTCTGTACTTCTACCCGGGCATAATGCGCTTTCACGATTGGCGTGGTGACATAATTCCCCCAAATGCCAATATGTAAAGGATCGGTTTTTATTAAGCGCACCTTCCGGTAGATGCCGGCGCCGGGATACCAGCGGCTGTCATGCTGCCGGGTGTCCACATGGACGGCGAGCAGGTTGCTGCTGCCGTAATTAAGGAAATCAGTGATATCAAGATAGAAGGAATTATATCCATAGTCCCACTCACCGGCCAATTTGCCATTAAGATAGACTTTTGGAAAAGCCATGACGCCATCGAAGAGCAAGTAAAACCGTTTATCGCTGTCACTATCGGCAATGTCAAATTGATGACGATACCAGCCTTCACCTTTCCAGGGGAGCTTGCCGGTATTGCCATCGCCATCGAGAATAAACGGTCCGGCAATTGCCCAGTCGTGCGGCAGTTGGATGGCTTCCCAGGCAGCGTCATCAAACTCGGTATTCTGGGCATTTTCCTGCGGGCCTTTCGCGAATTTCCAGCCGGTTTGTAAAACGCTTGTTTCTCCGGCAATGATTAATCCGGAGAAAAAAAAGATGCTCAGCAGCAAAAAAATGAAGAGTGTATTAGGAGGATTGATGTTCATCTGGTTTCCTTTGCCCTGTGTTGGTTTGCATATGAAACCGCTGAAAATAAGGAAACGTGGGGAATTATCAAAATTGGACGCAGAGAGACGCGAAAAATGAAGAAATTAGGAAATCCGGGAAGGCTTAAAAAAGTGGCAGTTGCAGCGTGCAGTATTGGTTTTTACTGTTCGCTGCCACCGCCACTAAAAGGATGGTATCATTTCAACAAAAGCGCCTTACGAACAAGCGCTTGATTACCCAGTGTTAATTTATAGATATATATCCCGCTGGGAAGTTCGCCAGCCACCCACTGATAGCGGTGACTGCCAGCCGGAAGGTGCGCCGCCAACAGGCCCTGCACCGATTCTCCCAGCACGTTAAATATTTCCAGGGTAACGTATCCGGGGCCGGGTAATAAAAACTCGATTGTTGTAGAGGGATTAAACGGGTTGGGGAAAT
>JAUIFT010000010.1 GCA_030430345.1 Calditrichia bacterium
CAGGAAAAGCTGGCCTTTCTTCTCTCGCGCGTTTCACCGGCTTCCGCCTATCAACTGGCGATGATGAATCTCGCTGCAACGGATATCAACCTGAAGAATCGCTACGAAGATGCCATGCGCGATTACCGCACTGCCTTTAACGGCTTTGTTAACAAAAAGCTGGAGGATTCCGGCCAGCATGGCGGTTTTCGTATCAGCATCAGCAGCGAAACCGGTGTGAACATCGATACCGGCGATATCGATACAAAAAGTCTTGACCTCAGTGAAGTTCCCCGTTTTGAGGATCCACAACATTCCTACGCAGCGGCCATCACGCCAGCGATGCCCGACCTCGCCTTGCTGTTTTTCTTTACCCTGATTGCGTTCGCCGGTGCATTCAGCGGATTCATCCGCTATGACGTGCGATAAGAAAGGCATCTCCAGAGCTATCCCCGGAAGTAGTTAAATACTTTCGGGGATGGGATTACGAAAAATAGTATCACAATTTCACCGATTTTTTCCCTCGCCGCTCGAAATCCTGCTTCCAGAATGAAACTGTTTTACACTCCCAATCGTTATAACAATGAGCAGTAATTATTAACTAATGAGAATAAAGGATGTGAATTAATGCTATACTTACGGCAGGAAAAAATAGTTAATCATACAATCAACAACATGCTGCATACCGCCTTGTTATTAAGCGGGATGGCACTGATAACGGCAATACTCGGCTATCTCTTTGCCGGTGTGGAAGGAATTATCTGGGCAATTGCTTTCGGTGGGATCATGCTTTGGCTTAGTCCGGGCATTTCGCCGCAATTTATTTTACGGATGCATAAAGCCCGCTTACTGCAGTTCCATCAGGCCCCGGAATTATATAACATCGTCCAGGAACTCGCCCGGCGGGCCGGTTTGGGGAAAGCGCCAAACTTATACTATATTCCCAGTAATATAATGAACGCATTTGCGATCGGTCAGCGGAATAATGCCGCTATTGCAGTTACCGATGCTTTGCTCAAGCGACTGAATATGCGCGAGCTTACCGGGGTGCTGGCCCATGAAATGAGCCATATCCGTAACAATGATATTCGCGTGATGGGCATCGCCAATATGATTGGCCGAATGACCGGGATGCTGGCAATGCTGGGGCAGATTCTCCTGCTCTTCAATCTCCCGCTAATGTTGCTGGGGCAATCAACCATTTCCTGGCTGGTGATCCTGATCCTGATCGCGGCGCCAACCCTCAGTAACTTGTTACAGCTGGCGCTTTCCCGCACCAGGGAGTTTAATGCAGATCTGGGTGCAGTCACCCTTACCGGGGATCCGGAAGGGCTCGCTGCTGCGCTGGAAAAGCTGGACTATTATCAGGCTGGATTTTTCCGGCGGTTTTTCTTCCCGGCGAAACGGATGCCATCGTCTGCATTGCTGCGCACCCATCCGCCTACGAAAGAGCGGGTGCAGCGCCTCTTGTCATTGCGTAGCAAGCAAGCCCCTTTAGCGCGTCCCGGCAACCTCCGGGAAGACCTGATGAGGGTACGCTCTCTCCCGGGCATCAGACGCAATCCGCGCTGGTTTATGCTTGGTTTTTCAACGTAAGGATATTATCAAATGACAACCAGAGAACAGCCGCAATAATTCTATTGTGGCTGTTTGCGTTTAATCATCATCATCATCGACAATAATCACCGGAGATGTTGCCGCATAAGTGCCATCTCCGCCACTCCCCGGGCGATCACCTTTTTTATACAAGGCGACTTTCAGCGTGCCATTGCCAGCTTTTTTACAAACCCAGACAGTTTCTTTTTCACCCGGTTTCAATTGAATTTGGCGAAGCGAAGCGTGGTCGTCGGCTGTACCGATATCTGAGTTATTAGGATTTCTGCAAAACAAATCGGCGGAAAAATGCACTACTACAAAAGGCGGACGATTACCCAAATGCGCTGTTTTGAAAACAACCGGCGAACCTCTTCGCACTTCGACAGGCGATGGGTCCAACTGAGCACTATTGTTTCCATCCCTGGTTTGTACGGTGATAGTGCTTACCCTATTTGAAATCTTTGCCATAGCTAAATCCTCTCTTCATCTAACTGATGATTATTGTGAATTGACCAGTGCTTGAAAACGAGGGTCTTCCGATAAGCGTAACTGTAATGCCGGGGAACGAATAATCTTCTGCCGGGAATATCCTTTCGCCAACACTTTTTCGATATAGCGCCAGCTGCGATCAAGGTTTCCGCTTAAGGCATAAACCTCTGCAGCCTTAAACTGAATTTCTATTTCATCGGGCATAAGTGCAAGCGCCTTCCCGATCGTCTCATTGGCCTTATCCATCTCCCCCAAAGATGCATGATAACTGGCAATATCCGTTAAAATATTAGCATCTTTCGGATTTACCTGTAAGGCGCTTTCTGCCATTTCAAGTGCTTTTCGAAAGGTATTTCCGGTTTTTTCCGGGTCTTCTTTAAGCCAGTCATAACAAGAGGCCAGGTTTCCCCAAATCTGATAATTCCTGTCATTGAATGAGAGCGCTTTTACATATTTTTCCGCAGCCGCCCGATAATCCTCCCGGATAAAATGCAGGGCGCCAAGATTAGCATAAGCCCCGTAATTCTCTTTAATTTCGATAGAGCGTGCCAGCGCATCAACCGCTGCGTCGTATTTTTCCAGAATCAAGTAACAACCACCGAGATTTCGATAAGCCCGGTAATTCAATGGTGAAAGTTTTGTAACGTTCAAATAGTTATCCGCAGCGAGCTGATATTTTCCCCGCTTATAGTAAAAACGCGCCAGATCATAATAATTTGCCCAGTAATTGGGTTTCAATTCAATAGCCTTCAGGTAGGTCGATTCGACGGTTTCATTCTTCCCCTGCCGGGTATAAACACCGGCGAGCTCTTTATAGGCTAATGAATTTAGCGGATCCAGCTCTAATGCCCTGCGCAGCGATTTTTCTGCAGCGTCGTATTCACCAGTGCCGCGGTAGATCATTCCCAGGCTGACATGCGCGCCAACCAGCAGCTCACTTAAAGACAAGGCCTGCTGGCAATTGCGAATCGCTTCTTCTATCCAGCCAGCATCCCGGGTAGAAACAAACTTTCGCCAGTAAGCTTCTCCCAACCCGGCGTAAGCGCGGCCATAGTGCTCATCTCTGGCCAGGGCCTGCTGAAACATATCAATTGCATTATTAATATTTTCCAATTCGTTATAATGCTGTAAAAAACCTTTCCCCTTTACGTAAAAAAGATAGGCGACCGGCGTTTCTGTATGTCCCGCCTTCAACACCCGAAAATTTTGTTCAGGTATATCGATGTTGAGCAAACTCGCCAGGCTACCAATAACGATGTCTTGAAAATCTGCGCTTAACAGCCCGGCATCGATCACCCGGGAATTAACCTGCCGGAGCGTATTTGCATCGATCAGCGTTATTGTCAACTGCCTTGTTTTTGAGAATTTTTGCAGGCTGCCGTTAATCACCAGGTTGACACCAAAATGATCCCGTGCTTCCGCTGCACTGGTAATTTTTAACCTTCTGACCTCGCTGGGCGGGACCACCCAAAAAGCTTTTTGAAATTGCTCCATCTCGCTTAATTTACTGCTGATAACTTCCATTAAGCCATCACAATATGTTTGATCTGCCGGATGCTCACTCAGGTTATTAAAGGGTAAAACGAGTATATCTTTTTTCTCCGGGATGTCCGGCTGCAACAAAGATATTAACCAAAAAGAAAGCAGCAATAGCCCGGCCAATCCGACGCCTGTTATTACCCGTTGTAAAGTTTTCCTTTTACTAATATTCGCTTTGGGAGGAACTACCGGGTCAGACTGCTCAACAGCTTCCGGATCGCCGGGGGACGCCTTCAGCACCGCTAAAATGGCCGCCAAATCCGCCGGTCTGTTCGCGGGATCTTTTTGCAGGCAGTCCATGATCAAATCATTGATTGCCGATGGAATATCAGGTCGGAATGAGGACAACGGGGCTGGCGGCTCGTTAAGGATGGCATACATCGCCGCCTGTGGATATTCTTCATCAAAGGGGAGGTGCCCGCTGATCATCTCATACATCACCACGCCCAGCGACCAGATATCGGTTTTAGGGGTCAGTGTTTCCCCTTTCAGCTGCTCCGGAGACATAAACGCCAACGTTCCCATGGTGCTATTCTTTTCGGTGATGCTCAGGCTGCCTTCAATCTTTGCCAGGCCAAAATCCATGATTTTTACCCGTTGATTTTTCTGCAGCATGATGTTGGCGCTTTTAATATCGCGGTGAATAATCCCCTGCTGATGGGCAACGCCCAGGCCTTCCGCAATCTGGGCGGCAATTCGCGAGAAATCCGTTAGTGATAACCGCTTCAGTCCCTGATCAGGCGATTCAGCATCATCCGGGCGGGGAATGAAAGACTTTAGCTCCTGCCCCTCAATATACTCCATAACGATGAAGAGCGTCTCGTCGGATTGTTCAATGGCATGTATTGTGGTGATATTTGGATGATTGAGTGCAGCGGCGGCTTGCGCTTCCAGTATGAAACGCTGGCGATCTTCTTCAACATTTGCTGTCGCCTGGGGAAGGAATTTGATGGCAACATCGCGGTTCAAACGGTTATCACGGGCTTTGTAAACAATGCCCATACCGCCTTCACCTATTTTTTCGAGAATGTGGTATTGCAACAGGGTCTTACCGATCATCGGCGTTACTCCCGGGTGACAACTACCATGGTCATATCATCTGATTGCGGCACGCCGGTACTGTGCAGCTTCACTGCCGCAAAAACAAGATCTATAAGCTCCTGGGAAGACTTATTTCGATTTTCCAGGATTAGTTCCTGCAAGCGCTCTTCACCGAATTCCTCTTCCTTATCATTCATCGCCTCAGTGATGCCATCCGAAGAAATAACCAGACGAGTGCCTTTCGAAATTGGAATTTCTTCTTCACTAAATTGATAATTCGGCATAAAGCCGAGCACTATTCCCCCGGTTTTCAAACGACTGATTTCTCCTTCCGGCGAAATCAGAATCGGATCGTCATGTCCGGCATTGCAGAAGTTCAGGGTATGTTTTTCCGAGTTGAACACCCCGAAAAACAATGTTACGAATTTACCACTGCCGGTACTCTGGCACATTAAATTATTTGCCCGGCCGATGCTCAAATCAATTTTATCCAGCGCCAGGGTTTGGCTGCGAATGGCTGCGTGGGTATTCGCCATTAACATTGCAGCGGGAAAGCCTTTTCCGGTCACATCCCCCAGTGAAAATGCCAGTTCCTCTTCGTTCAGGGGAATAAAATCGAATAAATCTCCCCCGACTTCCCGGGCAGGAATACTAAAACCGGCAATATCATATCCCTCAATCTGCGGGGCTTCCGCCGGCAACAAGTTGCTTTGGATATCATGGGCCATACGCACTTCTTCCCGGATGCGCATTAATGCTTTTTCTTCCTCCAGCAAGCGGGCATTCTCGATCACATGCGCAGATTGCGTGGCGATAATCGAGAGCAAGCGCTGATCTTCCCGGTCAAATCCATTATCCGCATGTTTATTGAAGGCGGTTAGCAGACCAATCATATGTCCTTTTATCACCAGTGGAACGCTCAGCAGGGATTTAATCGACAGATCGTTATCAATATATTTCCCGAATCTTTCATCGGCGGCAAAATCGTTTACCAATAATGGCTCCTGGTGAATCAACATCCAGCCGGTCAATTCAGTATTCAGGCGAAACGGGAGAATTTGACTATCGGAAATATCGACATGACGCACCATTGTTTTTAATTGCTGCGCTTCTTCCTCTTCCTTCGGATCCAAGAGCTGCACCGCCGCCTGTTCGACTTTTAAGTGACGCATACATTTTTGGACCACTAAATCAACAATTGCATCTTTAGTCATTGTGGAATTAATAGCAGTGGAAATCTCATTCAGGACAGAAAGCTCCTCAATCGCCCGTTTTAAACGAACATTTTCCTTCTCCAGTCGCTCCAGCTTCTTTTGGTCCGGGGAAAGCGTCATTGAATCACCTTTTACTAAAGATTCAGATAATTTTCATTATTTTCGAAGATACGGCATAAATTAGGATTAAACAATTGATCTTGCGAGGTTTGGTAATATAATTTCCCTGGAGGGTTCATCCGGAAAATTATTTTTTCCGAAAACTTTTTGATCATTAAACTTAAGACATGCTTGGCAGGTAAAACCCGACGCAAACCATCAACAATCTAGTAGAGTCCCTCAGGATAACTATCCTCCGACTCCTCTGCAGAAACATTAAGTCTCAAATTATCAATTCGTACCTGGGCGCTTTCAGTATAAATGCCTATTCTACCACGATCAAACTGTTCATCTGCTAAAGACAGAACTACATAATTATTAATTGAAAATTCGATATATTGCTCATATGAAATTAAGCGGACCGGATATGGTCCCTGATGCGGAATAAAATTAGCAATCTGTAATTGCTGATAATGGAAAGATTCCTCAATCCCACCATCAGGCTTATGACGCCAGGCTCGCAATTGAGCCAAGCCGTTAATCAAATCAAGACTTAAATAGTAGCCATCTCCCTGACTGTTGAGACGGAAAGCAAATCCGCACTTACCGTGTCTCGATAAAGTCAAAACTGCCGAGAGCATAAAGTTTTGATAATCTCCTCTCAAAAGGAAAACTTCCATGCCACTCACACTTTCAAATTGATAACATTTTTCATTCGTAGTCGATTCTTTGGCCAGTGGATTGTCAAAAAGCTGAGTAAAAGGGGTTAATTGCGAAGTGCTTATGGGTGTCGAAATAGTTTCCTGGAGCCCTTTAAATGTAATCAAGCGAAGCCGACCGGTTTTATCTGCAACGAGTTCTTTTGGAGGCACCATAAAATGCTCGCGATTATCTTTGTCGCCTTTATAGAAAAAATTCCAAATAAGCACCTGATCTTTATCCTGGCAGACCCGGGCAGCATAGTTGCCCTGCGGCAGCAGTACGTTGTCATTATAATTACGATAGGGTCCGCCGAATTCATCGGAGTACCAATAGTGAACTTTAATATCTTCACGGATTGAGCCAATGAGATAATAGCGCTTATTGATTTTTACTAAATTTGGTACTTCGATATCGTCGTAACGCAATGGGTGAAACAGGGGCGGAAGATACTCAAACTGATTCTCACTAGCTTCCACGGCAAGCGCCACACAGCCTCTTCTTATAATCGGGCCATGCTTCGTTCTTCCTGCCGCTAATAAATAAACCTTACCGTTATCATGAAAGCAAAAGGGATCGCGGAAGCTAACCCAATGCCGCCCTTCATCGATGGTTGATTCATAAAATTGCTCGGAAATTTCGAGAGGATATGACTGGATCTCTACTTTTTCCCATAAATAAAGATCCGCACTCCTGGCAAGCCCAATCCGTTGTATTCTACCTCTCTCCCGCATTGACAAACCGGTGTAAAACATTCGCCAGTGACCTTTCTGATATGGATCCGGTGAAACATGCATCGTCCAAAGCATATCGTCATCCCAGGTTTCCGGATCGCCAATAAAAATAGCATTTTTGACCCGTTTCCATTGCAGGCCATCTGTGCTAATGGCATGGGCGATGTAGTCGTGATTAGGTAGAACCAGATGAAAAAGATGGTAGACGCCATCGTATTTTAGAACATCGACGTCACCAATTTCATAATTTCGAAATCCACTTCCGGAATATATAATGTGTCCTTTCTCTTTAATGAATCCAAATGACCAATATATAGACTTACCAGAATCAGCAAAAACATTTTTTGCGTAAATTTAATCATTCTTAATCTTTATGCCCAAAAAGCATTCAATTACCTGGTCATTTTATCTTTTTACAATTTTGTTAGGATGGGTGCTTAAGGTTGTTAACTTTTAGGGATAATGAGAAAAATCTCACCAAAAAACTATTTCCGATGATTTCTGGACAACCTTACGCAGGAAATAAAAGAGGAGAAAATTCATTGCCTGAAAAGGGACTGTATATTCAATTATTTAGTATTCACGGACTAATCCGCGGTGAAAAGCCGGAGCTCGGTCACAATGCAGATACCGGTGGGCAAACCAAATACGTTCTCGAATTGGCCAAAGCCTTGGGCAAAAACGAAATGGTTCGAAAAGTTGACCTGTTCACTCGCCTGATTCATGATAAAACATTATCCAGTGACTATAGCCAACCCATTGAATCTGTTGACAAAAAGGTGAGAATTGTTAGAATTCAATGTGGCGGCCGCAAATACATCCGCAAGGAATTGTTGTGGGATCATCTCGATGAATTTGTTGACAAAACCTTAAAATTTGTTAAAGATGAAGACGATTTGCCGGATGTCGTACATGGACACTATGCTGATGCCGGGTATGTTGCCAAAGAGCTGGCTAATTTCTGGGGAATACCATTTGTATTTACCGGCCATTCTTTGGGTAGAGTTAAAAAATCGGATCTGGAAGCAAGCGGAATATCAGAGACCGAGATGAACAAAAAGTTTCATATTGACCATCGTATTGCCGTTGAAGAAAGGATTTTAGGAAGGGCCGACCTTATTATCACCAGCACCCATCAGGAGATAAATAAGCAATACGGGCGATATGATTCCAAAGAAGCTGCCCATTTCAAGGTCATTCCTCCGGGCATCGACATTGATCATTTTTTTCCATTTTATGATAGCCGAGAGGACGGCACCACTGAACTGGAGAAAACCAAACAGGCGCGGTTTTTCATGGAAAAGGAATTGGAGAGGTTTCTGGTCAACATGGAAAAACCACTTATTTTGGCGCTGGCACGCCCGGACCATCGAAAAAATATTCCCGGATTAATAACCGCCTATGGCGAAAATAAAGAGCTGCAAGCCATTGCCAATCTGGCAATTTTTGCCGGTATTCGAAAGGATATTTCAGCAATGGATAATAATGAACGGGAAGTCCTCACTGAACTTTTGCTGCTCATGGATAAGTTTGACCTTTATGGCAAATTAGCCATTCCGAAACGGCATGATGTTGAAGATGAGGTTCCCGCGCTTTATCGTATTGCAGCACTTAGTCAGGGAATTTATGTAAATCCCGCATTTAAGGAGAACTTTGGCCTTACCATCATAGAAGCAGCTGCCAGCGGGCTCCCGATCGTCGCAACCGATGATGGCGGACCACGCGATATTGTTGCCAATTGTAAGAATGGCATCCTTGTTGATGTAAATAATCCTTCGGATATTGCTGAGGCCATAAAAAGTATTCTTATTTCCCCGGAACTATGGAAGTCCTATTCGCAGAATGGCATTCACGGCGTACGCGATCATTATGTTTGGGAAGCACATTCTCAAAAATACCTGCAAGCACTTTCGGCAATCTCCTCCAGCCGGGAATCGACAAAGGAGACCTTTTCATCTGTACGGCCGATTGGTAAGCGGCTGGCAAAAATAGACCGGTTTTTCGTTTCCGATATCGATGATACTTTACTCGGCGACGACTTAGCGCTGGCAGAATTGGTCAAGTTGCTTAAAACCAATCGCGAGCGAATTGGTTTTGCAGTAGCAACCGGACGTCCGGTGGATTCGGCAAATAAAATCCTGGCGGATAAAGGGGTTCCGCAGCCGGATCTGATAATTTCTTCTGTTGGTACCGAAATTTATTATAGCAAACGCTTGATGTCTGATAAAGGCTGGAAGGCTCATTTATCGATGAATTGGCATCGTGAGCGAATTAAAGATGTACTGGCGGATTTAACTTTTTTGAAAATGCAAGAGGATATTGCTCAACGCGAATTCAAAATCAGCTACTTTATGGAGGGATCGGAAGACTATCTCACTCAAATACATCAGCGATTGACTGAAAACCGGCTGCGATATAACTTAATCTATTCCAGAGATATGTTTCTTGATATTTTACCCTATCGTGCCTCCAAAGGCAAGGCCATTCGTTATCTCAGCTATAAATGGAATATTCCCCTAAATAAGATTAGTGTGGCAGGAGATTCAGATAATGATGAAGATATGCTGCGGGGAGAAATGTTAGGAATCGTCGTCGGTAATTACAGTCCGGAGCTTGAAAAGTTGAAAGGGTTGAAGCATATTTACTTTGCAAAAAATAATTACGCAGCCGGTATCATTGAAGGTATGCGGCATTATCAATTTCTTGCTGGAAAAGATGATTAATACGCTGTTGCTAAATTTAAAGAAACATGGCAAAAGTGTAAAATAAAAACGCCTTACACAGATGTGCAAGGCGTTTTCGATGTTATGGAAATCGAGAAACTCAATTTTATTAGTTGCTAATTCACCCCATTATTTTGCGCTTAGGGTAATTGATTCGGCGATATCAAAATATTGTCCGCCGACAAAAGTTACCCGAGTACCGTCCAGATCATAGCGGTAGCGGTTCATCAACTGCTCAATGCGATGTTTGGGATCAAGCACTGTTTCTACCCGGAATTTAGCGGTTTCACTGATGCCGGTTTTCTCCGCAACCCAGGAAAGTGCCGCTTCTTTATTGACGCGCTCCGGCCCGCCGACGACATAATAGGTGATAAAAATTTCTTTCAAAGAAGTCGCACTTCCAGCGGAGGGGATGACTGCTTCCCGAACTTCATAGACAAATTTCTTTCTTGTCTGCAAAGAGGGATTTTCAGCGACGTTAAACGGGTAGTTGGTTGACTTAGGCGCTTTTCCGGAAATTCCGGTAGATGCTGTTTCCCCTGAAGCCTCGACATGGCTAACATGATCGTTTTCCCAATGGGCATCTATTTGAGTGCCATCGGCAAAAGTATAAGTGCCTTTATCAAATTTTTTACCTTTAATGTAAGCACCATTGTATTTATCCCCGTTCGAATAGCTATAAACGCCTTTTCCACTCAAAAAATCCTGCTTCCACTGCCCTTCATAGCGATCTTTATTCGGCCAGACCTGGATTCCTTTCCCATGGCGTTTTCCGTTACGGAATTTGCCGGTATATTCACTACCACCGGCAAAGCTATAATGACCATCCCCATGCGGTACACCATTCTTGAAGCTCCCGCGATATTTATCACCACGCTGCTTCCAGGTATAGCGACCTTCGCCATTCGGGATTCCTTCAGCAATGCCGCCTTCATAAACATCACCATTGGTAAAAGTAATTTTACCCTGGCCGCTCATGATATAAGCTTTAAACTCACCATCATAAATTGCCCCATCCGGCAATTGTAATTTGCCGCTGCCATCCAGGTAGTTGCCACCCAGTGGGATTCCCTGGTAAATGCCTTCAACCCACAGTCCTTTCATATCTACTTTGCCGGCGGCATTATATGTTGTCCCAATACCATGATAATTTTTCTTTTGCCAGCTGCCTTCATAACGACTGCCATCCGTCCAAACGTAGGTGCCTTCGCCATTCTCACAGTCACCGCTAATTTGCCCAAACAATTGTGTTGTGCGAGCGCCATACCATACCCCCCCATACTGTCCACCGTTGAACCACCATTCGCCATTGAAACCGGACTTGCCCTTCAACAATGACAGCTTAACAGTGCCACCGTGTTTTTTATCAGTCCAATTCGCAGTAAGCTCTTTTGTCTTCGGATCAATTTTCCCTTTTAAGGTACCGGCAGAGAGGCGTCCCTTAAAACTCCCGGAAACGGTATTACCTTCCACAGAAATTTCCATTTTACCGAAATTTGTCTGCCAGGTCCCGCCGTAATCCGCAGCCAATGCGCGTTTGCTGACCTGATCTTTTTCCATACGAACGGCAATCCACTGCCCACCACTGCTATTATTTTCTTTCCACCACTGCCCGCTAAATGCAGTTTTGCCAGGCAGCAGGCGAAAGAATAATTTTCCCTTCAGATCACCTTCATGCCACCTTCCATTTATCATGGTACCATTTGCGGATAAAGTACCTTTGATTTCACCCTCAACTTCTCCGTCACTGTAAATACCATTTACCCGCTTGCCCTGCACTTTTATTTTGATGTGCCCAAAAGTAGAATTCCAATATCCGGAAAATCCTTTAGCGGATGCAGTTTCCGGCAGAACTATTAACATACTTGCAATAATGAACAAGATGGTAAAACGACTTTGGAATTTCTTTTTGCTGCTCATGACTTATCCTTTGCTAAAATTATCTGCAAACCAACGATTTTGCAGATAGATGAGCAAAGGGCGTGCCGTTAGTCACAACATCATACTATATTGGTTTTTGCATAAAATTGACGCATATTATCTGCATAAAAAGCATAAATATGCAAAGCACCGCTAAGCCGCTTAAAATCAGCAAATTAAGCACTCAAATTCTGTGCAGAAATTTTACACACAAACATTCATTTTATGATGGAATTAGAAAGAGTATAGATTGGAAAACTAACGGGCTGAAACGTGGATAAATTTCAGAGCGAATACTTTCAATATCACTGCCAGAAATTGGTTTTACAATTTTTGACAGTGATGTTAGAAAGAAGGAGAAATTTTATTCCGTCAGGAAATAGGTGGCCCGGTAAACGCTACTTGTCCGGGCATTCATACCAACGCCCTGGCGGGACATAATCTGCTTAATACGGGTAAATGGGTTGGAAACTTTATCTACCCGGTAAGAACCGCTAATATCTTTACCGCTTTTTTCACTAACCAGAACAACAATCTCCTCTTCGGCCGGTGCTGGTTGGTTACGATCTCCGTAAACAATGTAATAATCGAGGATTGTTTCGTTACCACTCACTTTCTCTGATTTACTGACCACAAATACCAGCGGGCGCGCTTCCAGATTGGTTATACGTGCGTCCCCGGGATGGGCATTCTTCAGAATGAGCGGCAAACTCAGATTGCCAGAACCTTCTGCAATACCAGCATATCCGGATTCCGCCGAATCATATTCATCAACCCCATCTTCTTTCCAAACGGCGGAAAATGCATTGCCGTTGGCAAAGGTATAAGTGCCTTCACCGGATTTTAAGCCCTGGTTAAAGTGACCGGTATATTTATCACCATCTTTATACTGATAGGTGCCTTTCCCTTGCATCAAGCCGTTCTTCCACAATCCTTCGTAGCTATCGCCATTTTGCCAAACCATTTTCCCGGCCCCTTCCCGCTTGCCTCTACGGAAGATGCCGGTATATTGGTCGCCATTGGCAAATGTATATGTGGCCTTTCCGCGTATTTTTCCCCGACGGAAATTGCCGCTTAGCTTGTCTCCATTCTCTGCCCATTCGTAGACACCTTCCCCATGTGGCAAGCCATTTTGCACGCCACCGGTATACTGATCCCCATTCTCATAAACAAAAGTGCCTTCGCCCTGCGGCATTCCCCCGGCGAAAGTCCCTTCATAGGTGCTGCCATCCACGAGCGAAATTTTTCCGTTCCCATCGACGCAATTACCGGACAGCACCTTACCACGATAGATTCCTTTCACCCAAATCCCTCTATTTACCAAGCCGCCACGCGGGTTATATTGATAGCCACTGCCGTGATACTGATTGCCCTGCCAGCCGCCGCCATAGCGACTGCCATCGGCCCAGATGTATTGTCCCCGGCCATCAGTGCAGTTGCCGGAAATACAGCCTTCGACAGACAGTGCGCGAGCTCCGTACCAAAAACCGCCATACTCATTATCGGAATACCACCATTCGCCGTTAAAACTGTTTTCCCCTTTAAGCATTTTAAGAATCATCCGGCCGCTGGTATTTGCATCTTTCCAATTGGCGACCAGTTTATTGGTTCGCGGATCGATAGTACCGTTAAATGTTCCCTGATTTTTCGCGCCGGTAAAAGTCCCCGTCACCTGGTTATCGGTTACCTGAAAAGTCATTTTTCCATAATTGGACTGAAAAACGCCCTGGTAATCGGCAACTTTAATTGTGCCGGCAGTGTGCCCGCTCCCCATGCGAACGCCGATCCATTTTCCCTTCGGCTGTTGTTCGCCTTCCCACCAATCACCGACAAAACCGTTATTCCCCGGCACCAGGCGGAAAATAAGCCGACCGGATTTGCCTTCCAAAGACCAGCGCCCCGTCAACAAGGTGCCATCACCGGAGAGCCGGCCGCTTATTTTGCCGGCGTTGGGACCCGCCTGATAGACACCGGATATTGAACTGCCGTTTACAGCCATGGTCAACTTTCCGAATGAGGTACGCCAGTCACCGGAAAAACTTTTTGTTTGCGAAAATAGCGGAATAGAAGAAATAGTTAGCAGGATAAATAGGAAAAAGGATAAAACACTTTTTTGCGATGGGTGAAAAGAAAAGCACTTCATAGATCGTCCATTATCTTAGGATATTCTACTCAATAATTTGTTAAGCGGGATATCCATTCTCCCGAAAGACCAAGAATCAATTATTGGTAAATACCAGTGTTTATTATAGTAGAAATCCGGCAGTAAATCAACTTTTCAGCAAAATTTTTCTCGAAACTGAATGTTTTTCTGAAAATTAAGGCAGAAAAATGGACAATTAACAGCTGCGACGCTTGAGGCTAACCGTTGAGTACAAAACACTACCTCCTGAATTTCCATCGCGAGTGTTCTCTTATTTAAGCAAAATCATTTTCCCGGATGCGGACAAATTACCGACGTGCATCTTATAGAAATAGAGACCACTTGTTACCGACTTTCCCTGCCGATCTTTTCCATCCCAAATGGTGGTGTACAATCCGGGTGAAAGCGCTTCCGATAACAGCATTTTAACACGCTTCCCTTGTAAATTATACACTGCTAATTGCACATCTGCATTTGTTGTCAGACGAAATTGAATGTTGGTCGAGGGGTTAAACGGATTAGGAAAATTTGGTAAAAGTTCGAAATCTTCGATTGCCACCGGAGCATCTGCGATGCCAACAAATGAACTACTCTCCACAATATGAACGACCTGGTTAGGCGCCTGATTATATTTTACAT